>RFHG01000201.1 GCA_003696465.1 Gammaproteobacteria bacterium
CTCCCCGCGACAGACCACGCCGGTGTCGGGAATGGCGGCGGCATCGCTGCCGGCCTCCGGAGCGGTGAGGGCAAAGCAGGGGATTTCCTCGCCCCGGGCCAGTCGCGGCAGATAGTATTCCTTCTGTTTGGGGGTTCCGTAGTGCAACAGGAGCTTGGCCGGCCCCAGCGAGTTGGGCACCATGACGGTCACCGCGGCGGTGATGCTGCGACTGGCGATCTTCATCACCACCTCGGAATGGGCCAGGGCAGAGAAGCCCAGTCCGCCGTGTTCTTCGGGAATGATCATGCCGAAGAATCGCTCGCGGCGGATGAAGTCCCAGACCTCGGGCGGCAGATCCTTGCGATGATGGGTGATGTCCCAGTCATCGAGCATGCGGCAGAGGGTTTCCACCGGGCCGTCGAGAAAGGCCTGCTCCCGCTCGCTGAGGCGGGGGGCGGGCAGGTCGAGCAGACGCGACCAGTCGGGCTTGCCGGAAAAGAGCTCGGCATCCCACCACACATCGCCTGCCTCGAGCGCCTCCTGCTCGGTTTGCGAGATACGCGGCAGGGCCCGTTTGAGGAAGGCAAAAACGGGTCGGGTGAGCTCGATGCGCCACGGCTCGACATTGAGTGGTACCAGAATGGCCAGCAGAACGAGCCAGAGCAGGGCCAGACCCCAGCCGAGACCGAACCACAGGGTGAGCAGCGCCAGCAGGGCCAACAGCGTGGTGCTTGCGGTGCGCAGGCCGACGCGGTGATAGGCCAGGGCGCCGGCGGCGAGCAACAGGACAAGGAGTGCCAGCAGGGCATTCATGGTGCCTTCCTCCGGTTGCGGGGCTCCTCGGCTTCCGGATCGGCCTCGCCGGCCTGGGCGGCTTCGTCCGGGGTTGAGGGCGCGGCGTCTTCAAGGGGCACTTGCGCAACCTGCGGCATCAGGGGCTCGAGCATGTCGGGGTCGATTTCCTCGTCGGCAGCGATGCCTTCGCGATCCCAGGGCAGGGCGCGGTAGATGGCCAGTTCGTCGAA
>RFHG01000202.1 GCA_003696465.1 Gammaproteobacteria bacterium
ACCGCCACATAGGTCACGCCCATCAGGGTATCGGGGCGGGTGGTGTACACGGTCAGGCGCTCGTCGCTGCCCGGCACCTCGAAGGAGAACTCCACCCCCTCCGAGCGGCCGATCCAGTTGCGCTGCATGGTGCGCACCTCTTCCGGCCAGCCTTCCAGTTCATCCAGCCCGCGCAGCAGCTCCTCGGCATAGGCGGTGATTTTCAGGAACCACTGCGGAATCTCGCGCCGCTCCACCGGCGCGCCGGAGCGCCAACCCCGGCCATCGATCACCTGCTCGTTGGCCAGCACGGTCTGGTCCACCGGGTCCCAGTTGACCATCGCGTTCTTGCGGTACACCAGCCCCTTTTCCAGCAGACGCAGGAAGAACCACTGTTCCCAGCGATAATACTCGGGCCGGCAGGTGGCGATCTCGCGCGACCAGTCGTAGGCAAAACCCAGCCGCTTGAGCTGCCCGCGCATGTAATCGATGTTCTCGTAGGTCCACTTCGCCGGCGGCACCCCGTGCTTGATGGCCGCATTCTCGGCCGGCAGGCCAAAGGCATCCCAACCCATGGGCTGCAGCACATTGCGCCCCTGCATGCGCTGGAAACGGCTGATCACATCGCCGATGGTGTAGTTGCGCACATGCCCCATGTGCAAACGCCCGGACGGATAGGGAAACATCGACAGGCAATAGAACTTCTCGCGCCCGGCGTCCTCCACGGCACGGAAACTGTCGCTCTCCTCCCACCAGGCCTGCGCGGCCTGCTCCACGGCTTGCGGATCGTACGGCTTCATCGGGTTCCTCGGTCGGATACGGGGTGGCTTTGGAAAGCGGATTAGGATACCAGAGATGGGGGATTCATTGGGATGTTGGAGAGGCTGCGCAAACATGGGGCATGCCGACCCTGCTTATACCGAGTCTTTCGCAACGCGTTGATTTTGAGGTTTGTTTTGCACACTTGCTTGCGCGAGCGCGTTCTGGCTTTCGTGCCCGCGGCCGGGAACAAAAAAACTGTAGAGCCTGACGGATGGCACCCTCTATCCCCCTGGCCCGTGCCGGCCGCGGGCGCAGGAGCGCGGTTGGCCGGGGCTGCGCAGCAGACCCGGGGGCCGGCAAGGGATGCCGGCCAGTTCATCGTCGGGCATGGA
>RFHG01000203.1 GCA_003696465.1 Gammaproteobacteria bacterium
CACACAGCCGCTGCAGGAATTCGAGGTCGTTTTCGTCGGCCTGCAGGCGCCAGGGCCGGACGGGATGACTGCGGCGCAGGTCGAACTGGAGCTGGCCACGGGGGAAGCCGGCCTCCTCGAACAGGGCGCGCGCCAGACCGGCGAAGTCGCGATCAAGCCACAGGCGATGATGCCGGGTGTGGTCGAGCAGCACGGCATGAGAGCAGAGCAGCAGCTCGCCCCGGCCGGCATGGTCGACGCGGGCGGCAGCGATGACGCCGGCAATGACGGATTCGGTGCCGTCGGGTGCCGGATACACGAGCTGCAGGCTGCGCCCGATGAGGTCGAGCCGGGGATCGAGGTGCGGGATGACCACGCGGGCAACGAAGGGACGGCCCACGGTCTCGTGGTGCTCGAGTTCGACGGCTTCGAGGCTGAGGTTCGGGCCTTGCAGGCAGAGGCGTCCATCCGTGGCGGGGCTGTGCATCCCTGTAACTCCGGGTCGGTCCCTGTTCTTTTTTGAGGGTACGACAGAACACATGGGTTCAGCAAGCCCCATACGCGCATGACCGGTGGTTTTCCGATACACTTGCCGGTCATGAACACCCTGCGCGACAGACACATTCTGCTGGGCGTGACCGGCGGCATCGCGGCCTACAAGGCGGCCGAACTGGTGCGCCTGCTGCGCACTGCGGGTGCCGAGGTGCAGGTGGTGATGACACATGCCGCCGGAAAATTCATCACGCCACTGACGCTGCAGGCACTGTCCGGACGGCCGGTCCGCGATGAACTGTTCGATCCGGAGGCCGAGGCCGGCATGGGCCACATCGAGCTGGCCCGCTGGGCCGACGCGATCCTGGTGGCGCCGGCAACGGCTGATTTTCTCGCCCGCCTGGCCCAGGGACGTGCCGATGACCTGCTGGCCACCCTGTGCCTGGCCAGCGAGGCACCGCTGCTGGTGGCGCCGGCCATGAACCGGGTGATGTGGGAGAACCCGGCCACGCAGGCGAACGTGGATCTGCTGCGCGCACGCGACATTGCCATTCTCGGCCCCGAGGCCGGTGAGCAGGCCTGTGGCGAGACCGGAACGGGCCGCATGCGCGAACCCGAGGCCCTGTGCGCCGACCTCCAGCGACTTTTTGCCGGCAATGCCCTTGCCGGCCTGCAGGTACTGGTCAGTGCAGGCCCCACGCAGGAGCCCATCGACCCCGTGCGCTATCTGGGCAACAACAGTTCGGGGCGCATGGGTTACGCCCTGGCCCGCGCGGCGCGCGAGGCCGGGGCCAGCGTCACCCTGGTGAGCGGGCCGGTGAGCCTGGAGCCCCCGGAGGGCGTGCAACTGATCCGCGTGCAGACGGCGCTGGAGATGCGCGATGCGGTACTGGCCGAGGCTCGCCAGGCCGATGTCTTCATCGCCACGGCGGCAGTGGCCGACTACCGCGTGGCCGATCCCCGCAGCAGCAAGCACAAGCGCGGCGACGGCCCGTTGCGGCTGGAGCTGGTGGAGAATCCGGACATTCTGGCCGAGGTGGCCGCACTGCCCGAGGCCCCGTTCACCCTTGGCTTTGCCGCCGAGACCGACGCGCTCGAACGCCATGCACGCGAGAAGCTGGTGCGCAAGGGCGTGGACATGATCGCTGCCAACCGGGTCGGCCCCGGGCTTGGCTTCGGCAGCGAGGACAATG
This sequence comes from Gammaproteobacteria bacterium, assembly GCA_003696465.1. Taxonomy (GTDB): domain Bacteria; phylum Pseudomonadota; class Gammaproteobacteria; order J044; family J044; genus J044. Next base: position 1,665 of record RFHG01000203.1, read on the forward strand.
CGCTCGAGGTGTACTGGCAAGATGGCCATCAAAGCCTGCCCAGGCAGGGCAAGGACCGGCTGGCGCGGGCCCTCGTCCGGCTGCTGGCACAACGCCTGGGACGCAACCCCGACCAACTCTGCACGAGCCAATTGCATGCACAAGATTGAGCTGAAGATCCTCGACCCGCGCATCGGCAACGAAATCCCGCTGCCGGAATATGCCACGCCCGGCTCTGCCGGAATGGATCTGCGGGCCTGTCTGGAGGCGCCGCTGACCCTGGCGCCGGGCCAGACCGAACTGATCCCAACCGGCATCGCCATCCACATCGGCGATCCGGGCCTGGCGGCGGTGATCCTGCCCCGCTCCGGCCTCGGCCACAAGCATGGCATCGTGCTCGGCAACCTGGTGGGCCTGATCGACTCCGACTATCAGGGGCAGCTTTTCGTCTCCACCTGGAACCGGGGCCAGACCCCCTTCACCATCGAGGTGGGCGAACGCATCGCGCAGCTGGTGGTGGTGCCGGTGGTGCATGCCCGCTTCGAAGTGGTGGACGAGTTCGAACAGAGCGAGCGCGGCGAGGGCGGCTTTGGCTCCTCGGGCCGGCACTGAGCATGATGCCCATTTGCGGGTAGAATACCCGCCACCTCCTGTCTCCGGAGAGATCTTTGTGGACAAGCAACAGGCGATGAACACCGCCAGGGTCCTGATCGAGGCCCTGCCCTATATCCAGCGCTTTTCCGGCAAGACCATCGTCGTCAAGTACGGCGGCAACGCAATGACCGAGGAGGCGCTCAAGCACAGCTTTGCGCGCAGCATCGTGCTGCTCAAGCAGGTAGGGCTGAACCCGGTGGTGGTGCATGGCGGCGGGCCCCAGATCGGGCGCCTGCTGGAGCAGCTCGGCAAGCCCACCGAATTCATCGACGGCATGCGCGTGACCGACAGCGAGACCATGGATGTGGTGCAAATGGTGCTGGGCGGCCTGGTCAACAAGGAGATCGTGAACCTCATCAACCAGCATGGCGGGCGGGCCATCGGCCTCACCGGCAAGGACGGCGGGATGATTCGTGCCCGGCCGCTGAAGATCCAGCGCCAGACCGAGGAACTCAAGGCGCCCGAGATCATCGACCTTGGCCATGTGGGCGAGGTCACAGGCATCGACCCCTCGGTCATCCACATGCTGGACGGCGGCGACTTCATCCCGGTCATCGCCCCGATCGGAGTGGGTGACGACGGGGCCTCCTACAACATCAATGCCGATCTGGTGGCCGGCAAGCTGGCCGTGGTTCTGGGCGCGGAGAAACTGCTGCTGCTGACCAACACGCCGGGAATCCTCGATCGCGAGGGCAACCTGCTCACCGGGCTTGATGCGCAGAAGGTGCAGTCACTGGTCGATGACGGCACCATCCATGGCGGCATGCTGCCCAAGGTCGAGTGCGCCCTGGATGCGGTGTGCTCCGGCGTGAAGACGGCCCATATCATCGACGGCCGGGTGGAGCATGCGGTGCTGCTCGAGCTCTTTACGGACAGTGGGGTGGGTACCCTGATCCGCGGCTAACTGCAAGCAATCTGCTGCTTAGCGCAGTTCCTCCTCACGTACCCGCAAATTACCCTCGGGGTGCTCGCGAATCCGTGTCCGGGCAGATTCCAGCTCGCGGAAGCGCTGAATATCCTTGCCAAAACGATTTTCGATACGGGCAAGCATCTGGCGGTAGCGCTTGATGCGCTTGCGCGCGGCCGCGATCTCCTGTTGCTTGCGCGCGATGCGGTCGGCCAGCATGGGCGGTATGTCCCGCTTCTTGTGGGTAAAGTTCTTGCGCGCATTCTTCTGCAGTTTCTCAAGCTCCTTCTGCAACTGGGCGAGACGATCCTCATCGACGCGAATCTGTGATTTCAGCAGATTGAGGCGCTCGTCGCGGGCACGCTCGATCTCCTCCACACTGCCATAGGTGAGCAGCAGGGCCCGGTCACGCTCGGCCTGGGCAGCGCGTCGCTGGCGTTCGAGCTCGGCCTTGCGCCTGGCCTCGCGGCGGCGCTCCAGCTCCTCGGGCGTCAGCGGCGGATCGATGTGGCGCAGGACATGACCACGATCGTCAATGATGTCGTAGCCGCGCTGGATGGCCTCGGCCGGCAGATTGTCACCGATATGGAGCTTGCCGTCGGCATCACGCCAGCGGAACAGGTTGCCGCCGGCCAGCAGGGGCAGGCAGATCAGGCAGGCCAGCAGGGCCGAAGCAAGACGTCGCACGCGAATCCATCCTCATCGTTATAATGGCCCGGGCGCATCGTTATAATCCGGGGTTTCCTCAACCCCTTGGCCCGGAACAACCTCATTCTAGGGGAGCCCCGAACAAATGCAAACCAGCCCTCCCCGGCCCTGCGTCACAGTTTTCGTGCTCTTCTGAACCCGTATGTCCTGGATTGACCAGCTCGTCCTGTTTGTCGTCTCGCTCCTGGCCAACCTTTTTTCGGCCTTTTCCGGCGGCGGCGCGGGTCTGATCCAGTTGCCGGCCCTGATCTTTCTCGGCCTGCCGTTCGGTACCGCACTGGCCACGCACAAGGTGGCCAGCGTGGCCCTGGGTCTGGGCGCCACCGCCCGCCACCTGCGGGAGGAGCCGCTGCGCCTGCGTCTTGCCCTGTTCATCCTCGCCTGTGGCGTGCCCGGGGTGGTGCTGGGCTCGAGTTTCATCCTGGGCATGCCGGGGCGTTGGGCCGAGATCGCGCTGGGGCTGCTGACCCTGGGTCTGGGGCTGTATTCGGCCCTGAGCCCGAAGCTGGGCCTCGAGGCCCGGGTCACCCACAGGGATCTGGCCGGCCTGCTGATCGGTGGTGTGGTGCTGTTCGCCATCGGCGTGCTCAACGGCTCCCTCACTTCCGGCACGGGCCTGTTCGTCACCCTGTGGCTGGTGCGCTGGTTCGGGCTCGACTACCGGCGTGCAGTGGCCTACACCCTGATTCTGGTCGGCATCTTCTGGAACGGGACCGGCGCCCTGACCCTGGGCCTGCTGGGCGACATTCGCTGGAGCTGGATTCCGGCCCTGCTGGCCGGCTCCCTGATCGGGGGCTATCTCGGCGCCCATCTGGGCATACTCAAGGGCAACCGCTGGATCAAACGCGGCTATGAACTGGTCACGGTGGCGGTGGGGCTGAAACTGCTCTGGGGATAGGTCCGGCGCAGCTGTGTCCTTTCAGGGGCGCAGCAAGACCCGCAGGCGACCGTCACGCACCTCGATGTCCTTTATGCCGCGGGCCAGATCCTGCCAGAAGCCCTCGCCGAACTCGGAAGCAAGGTCGCGATGCTTGACCTCGCCCAGCCAGGCATTGGGCAGCGGCACACCCATGACACTGACGCCCCGCAGGATGAACTGGGGCTGGCCATCCTTC
>RFHG01000022.1 GCA_003696465.1 Gammaproteobacteria bacterium
ACGCCGCTCCGGGCGTCTGGGCGAGAGTTTCGAGTTGCTGATCCGTCATGCACTGAGCCTGCATCCGGATATCGAGCTCCTTGCACACAATCTGGTGATTTCCCATCAGGGACGCACCCTCGGTGAAATCGACCTTCTGCTGCGGGACGTCCTTGCCGCCCGAACACTGGCCCTGGAGACCTCGGTCAAGTTCTATCTTGGGCCCAGGGACGCGCGCACTGATCCTGCGCTGTGGATCGGCCCCAATCCACAGGACCGCCTGTCTACCCGTCTGCAGCGGCTCGAGCACCAGCTGGCGCTCTGTACCCATCCAGCCACCCGCGAACTGCTCGCCGGACGGGGGATCCATGACTGCACTGCCCGGGCCCTGGTCCGCGGGCGCCTGTTCCACTACCTGCCCCACTGGGAGGATGCGGCACCGCCGCTGGGCACCAACCCCCACCACCTGCGCGGATGGTGGGCCGAGCACGGTCATTTTCGTGACTGGATGCCAACCGATGCCCACTGGGTCATACTCGACCGATCCGACTGGCTCGCGCCGCTGAGCCGAAACGATGTGGTGGAGCCACTGGATTCGAGTGCGCTGCGCGGGCTGCTGGGTTCCCGCCTGTTCGCCAGACCGGTCTGCCTCGCCCGAATCGCCGCCGGAGAAGAGATCAGTCGCGGTTTCGTGGTGCCGGACTCATGGATGAATAATATTGAAAATCAATATGTTGTGCAAAACAACGAATCCTTGACTTAAATTTCCAGCGTTACTCCCTTGTATTTTGTAAAAACCGCACTACAATCGCCCATGTAACATAAAGGATTCGCGAAACCCGAACGCCTTTTCGCGGTCCAAACCCTTGAAGGCAGGGGAAAGGACGCCCGAGTCGACAAATGACGAAGAACAGGGTGTCTGAACATGCAATACGGCTTCATTACCCACCCGGATGACGTACCGGTACGGCTGGCAAGGCTTGAAGCAGAAGCCGGTACCGGCTTCGACATGCAGCATCGACGCATCCAGGGCGGCGTGGTGATCCATACCCGGGCCCGGGTCCGGCCCGGCGACCTCGTTGAGGTGCACACCGGGCTGCGCAACCGCCCGGTGAGTTACCGGGCACGCGTGTTGTGGGTGATCGATCGGGAACGGCCGGCAGTCGGGCTGGTGTTCGAAAACGAGCAACAGGCATTCATTGCCCGCATGACCGAACAGGTCTGCCACATCGAGCAGTACCGCCGCAACCAGGCCGCGCAGGGGCGCCTGCTCACGGAATCCGAGGCCGCGCGCGAATGGATCGAGCAGTTCTCGCACGACTTTCCCCGCATCGGCCCCATCGTGCCCACCGAACATATCCGCCACAGCGCGGCGTAAGTCACCGCTTCCCGAGCAATTCCTCCAGCGCCGCGATCACGGCCGCATTCTCGTCCGGCCTGCCCACGGTAATGCGCAGGCAGTCTTCCAGCAGGGTATCGGGCGCATGCAGGTTCTTGATCAGGATGCGTCGCTGCCTGAGCCCCTCGAACAGGGCTGCAGCCTGCCCCTTCGGCGTGCGCACCAGCAGGAAGTTTGCCTCCGACGGAAAGACCTCGAGGCCCAGCGCAGCCAGGGCAGCGGCCAGAATTGTTCGCTCTTCGCGAATGGATTTTGTCTGTTCATCGAGCACCTCGTGGTGCTCCAGCGCGTATTCCGCAGTGATGCGGGTCAGGGTATTGATGTTGTAGGGCATGCGCAGCTTGTCGAGCTCCGCAATCCAGGCGGGCGGGCCGGCCAGCATGCCCAGCCGGATACCGGCCAGTCCCATCTTCGAGACCGTGCGCAACACCAGAAGGTTGTCCCACTCGCCCAGCCGCGGCATGAAGCTGCGACTGCTGAAGGCATGATAGGCCTCGTCCACCACCACCAGTCCCTCGGTACTGTCGAGGATCTGCTCGATGTCGGCCACATCGAACAGGTTGCCGGTGGGGTTGTTGGGATAGGCCAGGAACACGATCGCCGGACGGTGCTCGGCAATGGCCTCCAGCATGGCCGGCAGGTCGAGGGAGAAATCCGGCTTGAGGGGCACCCCGACATGTTGCAGGCCGCAGAAGGTCGCAATCATCCGATACATCACGAACCCCGGCTCCGGCGAGAGCAGCGGACGCCCCTGCCCCAGCACGGCCAGGGCCAGGATCTGGATCAGTTCGTCCGAGCCATTGCCCAGCAGCAGGTCCATCCCCTCCGGCACGCCCATGACCTCGCGCAGCAATGCCTGCAGGCGCGCAGGCCGGGGCTCGGGATAGCGGTTGAGTTCCGCCGTGCGCAGGCGCTCGAGCCATGCGTCCCGGTGGGCCTCGGGCCAGTTCCACGGGTTTTCCATGGCATCGAGCTTGATGAAACCAGTGGCATCCGGTACCGGATAGGCGGTAAGCGCCCGCACCTCGGGGCGTATGAGAGAGGCAATGTCAGTCATACTCGCTGTCCTTCCAGCGGCGCAGCTCGGTGAACACGGCGCAATCCTCGTCCAGGGCATGGCCGGCATGCCGCTCCGCGGCCGCCTTGACCTCCGGCACATCCCAGCGCAGGAAAGGGTTGGTGGCACACTCCAGCGCCAGCGTCGACGGAACGGTGGGGATGCCCTTCTCCTGCAGTGCCATGGCCTCGGTGTCGCGCCGGGCCAGGGCCTGGTTTTCCGGCTCCACCCACTTGGCAAAGCCGAGGTTGTCCACCGTGTACTCATGGGCACAGTAAACCAGGGTCTCGGGCGGCAGGCCGCGCAAGCGCTTCAGTGACTGGCACAACTGCTCGAAGGTGCCGTCGAACACCCTGCCACAGCCCCCGGCAAACAGGGTATCGCCGCAGAACAGCGCACCTTCACCCAAATAGGCCACATGGCCGGCAGTATGCCCGGGCACATCCATCACCGAAAATCGATGCCCTGCCACCAGCACCTCGTCGCCCTCCCCCACCGGCCGCGTGCAGTCGGGAATCCGCTCGCCGGCCGGGCCATGAACCGGCAGGTCGGGCCAGCGCTGGTGCAGTCCCCGAATACCACCGACATGGTCACCATGGTGATGCGTGACGAGAATCGCCTCGGGCACGATGCCGCGCCGATCCAGCCACTCGAGCACGGGGCGATGATCGCCGGGGTCGACGATGGCACATCCCCCCTCATCGGGAGAGACGATCATCCAGATGTAGTTGTCGGCAAAGGCCCTGACGGGTTCGACGATCATGAGG
>RFHG01000204.1 GCA_003696465.1 Gammaproteobacteria bacterium
ATCGACCTGTTCCCACATTTCCATGACCTCGTCGAACGGCCTTACCTGGGCATAGCGCTGCTGGCGCCGTAGCACTTGGAGACAATGGTTGTCCGCAATGCCTATTCCGCTGAAGATGACCGCCGATTCCGGGGAACGTGACCGACTCGCTCACCGTTTCCTCACTGGAGCGGGTTTTCTACTCCGAGCGGTCACGATCGGTCAACTCAGCGGCCAGTTTGCGCATCGATTCCCCGCGCAGTTCGAGACGGTGCGCACCGTGCAGCAGCCGGTCGAGGATAGCGTCCGCCAAGGTTGCTTCGCCGATGTAGTCGTGCCAGTGCTCGGTGGGCAGCTGGCTGGCGATCAGGGTCGATCGCCGGCCATGCCGGTCTTCGATGACCTCCATCAGGTCCTGCCGCTGGGCGGCGGTGATCTTCTGGATGCCCCAGTCGTCGAGGATCAGCAGGTCCATCTTCAGCAGCTGGTTCATCAGCCGTGGGTATGAGCCATCCCCGTGGGCGATGCGCAGCTGCTCGAACAGGGTCGGCAGGCGCAGGTAGCGCACCGACAGTCCCTGGCGGCAGGCCTGGTTGCCCAGGGCGCAGGCGAGCCAGGTCTTGCCACAGCCGGTGGGGCCGGTGATGCACAGGTTCAGCGACTGGCGGATCCAGTCACCACTGGCCAGCGCCGCCATACGGGCCTTCTCCAGTCCTCGGGGGTGGCGGTAGTCGATATCCTCGACACAGGCATTGACCCGGAGTTTGGCGGCCTTGAGCAGGCGGGCCAGCCGCCGGTTCTCCCGGTGCAGTACCTCACGCTCCACCAGCAGGGCCAGGCGCTCATCGAAGCTCAGGTCGTGGGTCTGTGGTTGCTCGCGCTGTTGCTCCCAGGCCTCGAGCATACCCGTCAGCTTGAGGGCGCGCAGCTGGTCGGTGGTCTGTTGGTTCAGCATGATGATGTCCTCCTCAGTGGTAGTAGCCCGCACCGCGGACATTGCCGTGCAGCGGCAGTTCGTCCTGGCTGTTGCTGTCTTCCTCGGGTGGCAGCCGGTCGAGTCCCTGCTTGAGGATGGAGGCCACGCTCTGGTAGCTCGCTGAACGGATTGCCAGGGCACGCTCGCAGGCTTTCTCCAGCCGAGTGGGGTCATAGCGCTTGCCCAGGTTCAGCAACCCCAGGCAGGCCCGGTAGCCGTGCTCGGGGTGCGGACGGTCCTCCAGCTGTTGCTTGACCACCTGGGCGGTACAGGGACCGATGTCGGCGGCCCAGTGCATAAAGCGCCCCGGTGACCAGTCCCGGTGCGCCTGGTGGGACTTGGGCATGTGCGAGGTCTGGGTGGAGAAGCGCCCCTG
>RFHG01000205.1 GCA_003696465.1 Gammaproteobacteria bacterium
CCCGAGATCATCACCGGCAGGCGATAGCCCAGCGCATCGAATACCTGCTGCAGGGCGAACACCGCCGCCTTGGCATTGAGGGTGTCGAAGATGGTCTCGATCATCAGCAGATCGACCCCGCCCTCGATCAGCGCCTGTGCGGCCTCGATGTAGTTGGCCACCAGCTCGTCCCAGCTCACATTGCGAAAGCCGGGGTCGTTGACGTCGGGCGAGATGGACAGGGTGCGGCTGGTCGGGCCAAGGATACCGGCCACGAAGCGCGGCCGCTCCGGCGTGCTGTAGCGGTCGGCCGCCTCGCGCGCCAGCCGCGCCGCCTCGCGGTTGAGCTCCGGCACCAGCTCCTGCATGTCGTAGTCGGCCTGCGAGATGCGGGTGGCATTGAAGGTGTTGGTCTCGAGGATGTCCGCCCCGGCCTCGAGATACTGCTCGTGGATGCCACGGATGATGTCCGGGCGGGTGAGCACCAGCAGGTCGTTGTTGCCCTGTACGTCGGTGTGCCAGTCGGCAAAGCGGTCGCCACGGTAGTCGGCCTCTTCGAGCCGGTGCCGCTGGATCATAGTGCCCATGGCACCATCGAGGATCAGGATGCGCTCGTCGAGCGCCTGGCGGATGCGGTCGAGGCCGCGCACTTCTTCGGACATGGGCTTTTCGTCGGTCTGGCCGGAAACGGGCGCCCATTCTACCCCATCCCCTTGAAAGCCGCCGCGCCCGTCCCCATCAGGGGGCATGCCCGAAACGGCATGAAGCAATCACTGGCACATCAACCGAGAGGAGGCAGAACCATGTCAGATTCCGTCACCCTCAGCCTGCACAGCAACGGCAAGCTTGGCGTCCTGCACATCGGCGTGCTGGAAGACGGCAGTGCCGTGGTGGCCGGCGATGTGCACAAGATGCAGGATGGCGAGGAGTACACCTTCTCGCGCACCGGCGTCACCGTGAAGCGTTCCGGCGACGAGTTCACCTTCTCGCGCGCCTGAACGGAAGAGCAGGCCGCCGGCCCCGCCGGCGGCCATCCAGTCCAGCCGTTACTTCGGGCCGTACTTGAGGAAGCGATAAATGAAATAGCCTCCCAGCGTAAACAGGAGGACAAGGGCCACAATGCTCCACAACGCGGCTGGACTGTTCAGAATCAGCTGCATGACACACTCCCCTCGGGTTGAAACCTGCGCGCAGGTTAGACCTGCCCTGCCTCGTCTTCCCTGACCCAGATCAACTGTCGATGACACCCGAACGCCGTTTCGGAGTGTACGCAGCGAAAGCGGGACTTGATCCGGACGATCTTTTGCCACACGCTGCACAGGAAGACATGCATTGGAGATGCCCCGCACCGTGCCCATGTCCTGGCCCGATCTGTACATCACCCATCCCTTCACCTGCCCCTACTACGGTGACCGCGAGGCGCGCAACATCATCCCCGACCCCTCGGCCCCGATGACGGCCGGGCTCTACGACGAACTCATTCGCCACGGATTCCGCCGCAGCGGCGAACACGCCTACCTGCCCCACTGCCCGAACTGCTCCGACTGCATCTCCCTGCGGGTCGAGAGCCGGCGCTTCCGGCCCTCGCGCAGCGACCGCAGACTGCTGCGCGCGCATGAAGACACCCGCGTGCACATCACCCCGCCCTCCGCCGATGCCGAAACCTTCGCCCTGTACCGGGACTATCTCGCCGCCCGCCATCCGGGCGGCGGCATGGACGAGCCCGAGGCCGACGACTTCCCCGGTTTCCTCGTCTCGAGCTGGAGCCGGACCGAATTCGTGCGCTTCGAGCGCGATGACCGCCTGCTCGCCGTGGCCGTCATCGACCGGGTGGCCGACGGCCTGTCGGCGGTATACACCTTCTTCGACCCCACGGCGGAGAAAATGGCACCCGGCAGGCTTGCCATCCTGTGGATGATCGAGGAGGCAAAGCGATGCGACCTGCCCTTCGTCTACCTGGGCTACTGGATACCGGGGCACCCGAAGATGGACTACAAGCACCGCTTCAGGCCGGCGCAGATCCACCGGCACGGGCTGGGGTGGATGGAACTGGGAGAGGATTGACCCGGGAGAAAGGTGCGACATTTTGTGTCGCACTCATGAATTTATCGCGACACTATTTGTCGCCTTCATTGCCGAATTTGATATATCAAACAGTTTCGTACCCGCTGCGCGGGCACGAGTTCATTTCTTTTGCACGCGCAAAAGAAACGAACCAAAGAAAACGCGGCCAGGAATGCGCCCCTTCGGGGTTCCCGACTCCGGGCACGATTTCCGGGGGTGGAGCGTACGGGCTCCTGCCCTACGCTCCACAGGCCGGCATCCCTGCCGGC
>RFHG01000003.1 GCA_003696465.1 Gammaproteobacteria bacterium
AGGCCGTAGGCGATCACGACCACCAGGTCGAAGCGGTCGAGCCAGACCAGCTCCGGGAAGCGCTCCAGATCCTTGACGCGCCCGGCCGGCGCGTGAAAGCCCTTGCGACTCAGGAACCAGCCACAGTGGCTGCGCAGGAACCCATGGCGCGGCGAGTGGGCATCGCGATCGGTATCCGCATGCTGATGATGATGGCGATGGTGGGCGGCCCACCAGAGCGGCCCGCGCTGCGTGGCGGTGGTGCCGAGCAGGGCACCGATGAACTGCACCGTCCGGGACATACGGAATGCCTTGTGCGACAGGCCGCGATGATAGAAAGCGGTGATTCCGAACATGCGGATCAGGTAAGAGACTGCGCAGGCCATGAGCGCCGCCGTGGAGGCACCTTGCCAGAGGGCCCAGACGGCCGCGACATGGAGCGCGATGAAGGGCCAGATGCGCCGCCAGTCGACGCGGTCGTCGTCGGGCGCAACGGTCTGGGCGCGTCGTGCATTGTCGAGCCAGCGAAGCAGTGTCCGAGTCATGTGTTCTCCCATTCATTACGGTTTGTCCTGGATGCCAGAGTCGCCCGGGGGGCGTGAAAAAGGCGTGAATGAGCGTGAAAAAGCCCTTCACGCCGGCTTCACGGGCCCGCGCTCAAGCTGGACGGCAGATACAGGAAGAGGAGTCAGCAAGATGTCCCGATGGTGGTGGCCGGTATGGCTGAGTGTATTGACCGGATGTGCGGCAGAGCCGCCGCGGAGTGTGGCCCCCTACCTGGAACGGGCGCCGGCAGGCACCTTCGGGCCGATTGATGCGGAGCCCCGGCTGGCCGGATTCCGGGATGTGTTCACGCACCTGGACAGCCCGGACCTGCCCGGGCGGATCGGCACCGCCTACGCCGAAACCTTCTGGTTCAACGACACCTTTCACACGCTTCAGCGACGGGACCAGCTCGTGCAGTACTTCATGAGCCTGCAGGGCAAGTCCCGGACGACCGTCACGCTGCTGGATGTAGCCGTCATGGGTGATCATGCCTTGCTGCGCTGGACCATGCGCATCGAGTTCAGCCTGTTGTGGAAGGACG
>RFHG01000206.1 GCA_003696465.1 Gammaproteobacteria bacterium
GAGGGCAAGAAGATCTTCGAAGCCGAGGCCTCCGACCGCATCCTGGCGCCGCCGGTCTTCGGCGACCTGTCGGGTGACGGCATCGCCGACCTGGTTGTCGCCAGCAACTCCGGCCTGGTGGTGGCCATGAACGGCAAGGGCCAGCCGCTGTGGAAGTCGGAAGGGAATCTCGATCTCGGTCCGGTGCTCAATCGTCCGGCCCTGGCCCAGCTGAACGAGGACAGCATCCCCGACGTCATTGTGCCGTCCAGCAACCGGGGCCTGGTGGCCCTCGACGGCGCGCGCGGTTGGAAGATCTGGGATACGGCCGAAATGACCCGGGGCAAGGTCATTACCTCGCCGCTGGTGGCCGACATCAACGACGACGGCCTGGCGGACATGGTGTCGGTGACCGACGCCGGCCAGGTGCTGGCGGTGACCTCGCAGAACGGCAAGGTCTGGCAGATCTGGGAATCGCAGGTGCCGCCCATCTACTACGCCTCGCCGACTATGGTGAAGGTTGACGGCAAGGCGATCATCGTCCTCGCTACCGACGGCCAGGGGATTGTCGCCCTGCACGCCGACACCGGTCGCTTCTTCTGGACGGCCGATATCCGCAAGCGCTTCTTTGCCAGCCCGATGCCGGCCGATGGCAACGGCGACGGCGTCGACGACATCGTCGCGGTGGCCGAAAACGGCGACATTCACGTGCTCAACAGCCTGACCGGCGAGGAGATCTGGAGCTCGGCTCTCGGTATCAGCGTCCAGGCCACGCCGGCCCTGTTCGACGTCAACGGCGACGACCTGCCCGACCTGGTGCTGCTCGACTCCGCCGGCAACATCCAGGTGGTCGACATGGCCCGGGGGCGCAGTGTCCTCGCCATCAAGGTCTCCGGCGCCGATGCCTTCCTGGCCTCGCCGGTGCTGGGGGATGTCAACAACGACAGCCTGATCGAAATCGTCGCCGCCAGCCAGAACGGCGTGGTGGCCGCTTACGGGCTGAACCGCACTACCGACGAGTCGACCGCGGTCTGGCCCATGTTCCTGTGCAATGACGCTCACTGCCGCAACTAGGAGGAGATCGATGAAAAGTCACATTTCCCTGCTGGCCGTTCTGGCCCTGCTGCTGCTGTTGACGGCCTGCGGTCCGCCCCTGTCGCGGGTGGTGGTTCATACCGAGCCGGCCGGCGGCCAGGTCAAGGTCGAGGAGACCGGTATCCTGGTCATGGACGGCGGCGCGGTTCATCTTGCCCCAGGTGTCTGGCACCTGGCGCCCTACAAGGTCCCCAACAGTCCCGGCAGTGTCGCTGTGCGGGTCAATGGGTTTGACGAGGAGACGGTTGTCGTCCCCCTCGGCCCCGAGGAGAGTTACTCGGTCTTTCGCATCCAAACCGTACCGGCCGGCGGCCAGGTTCTCGTGGTCGAAAACAACCGTGTTGTGGCCGACGGCGGCACCCTGAGTCTGCCGCGCGGACGCTACACCCTGCGCCCCTCGCTGGCCGGCTACAAGCCCAGGGATATTATCCTCGACGTCAAGGGCAACACCGAGGAGGACCTGCTCATCCACCTCGGCAAGGGCTACGCCCAGGTCGCTTTCTCGACCAGCCCCGCCGGCGCCGTGGTCCTGATCGATGGCGAGAAATATGGCAAGACCCCGGTCACTCTTGATGTCGAGGCCGGAAAACACCAGGTCGAACTGGTGCTGTCCGGCTACATTCGTGACCACAGGGAGATCGATCTGGCCGCCGGGGAGCAGACGTCCCTGAAAGCGGTCCTCAAGGCGGTGCCGACCTCGGCGACCCTGGAAGTCAGAACCAGGCCTGCCGGCGGCAAGGTGGTCATCCAGAGCCGCAGCTACAAGGGCAACCCGGCCAAAATCGGCCGGCTGCCCTTCGGCCGCTACACCGTCGACGGCTTTTTGCAGGTCAACGGCTTCACCCGTCTGGTCGGATCGAAGGTCGTCACTCTCAAGGCGGACAAGCTCTACCGGGTCGAGGTGCCGCTCAACAGCCGGCAACTTCTTTTTGAAGGCAAATGGTACCCGCAGTCCCGGGCCCTGGCGCTGGAACAGCAGCGCTACCGGAGCGAACGCATCGCCCGCCCGGTGGCCATCGAGGTGGCGCTCGACGGGGTCGATGAGGCAACCCTGCTTGGGGACGCCACCGATTTCGGCCGCGCCCTGCATCGCATCATGCGGGTCGGCGACCGGGTGATTCTGAAACGGGGCGCCCAAAGCTGGACCCTGTGGAAACGCCATGCCGCGATGACTCCGGTCTTCAGGGAAATGGTGAAGGCCTTTGGCGCGAGGCAGCCGCTCCATCTTGCCTGGCAGGCCGACCCGGTCGAGAGCACCGTGCAGGTGACCCCGCGCAAGCGGGTCGTGGCCGATATCGCCTTTGCCCTGCATCGCTCGCGCAACCTGGCCCCCCTTATCGACCTGAGTGAAGACCAGCTCGCCAAAGAAGGCGAGACCGTTCTGCGCAATCGAGCCGATGGCAACCTGACCCTGGTGTACGAGGCCGGTCAGGCCCCGACCCTGGACGGCGCCGAGGAAATCGCTCCCGGTCTGTGGGTGGCCCAGGTGGAGGCCGGTGACGGGCCGCTGTCCCTGGCGTGGACCCGTCGTCCCGCCCGTCTGCTGATTGTCAGTGACACCGAGGCGCCCTTCGGTGCCGCGGTACCATCGGACCAGCTGCTGATCAACGAAAAGAAGATTGTCGCCGTCGCACCCGGAGCACGGGTGCAACAGCTGGTGCGCCTTTCGGGTGGCCCTGACTATGAAGGCTGGAAACGTCAGGTCTTCCGTGCCACCGGTCCGCTCGCCTCCCAGCTCGACCTGAGTCGGGACGAGATCGGCCCCAACGGCCACAAGGGCATCTACCAGCGCATCTGGCTGGTCAGCTACCGCACCTCCACCGGTCCGACCCAGAGACAGGTGAGGGTCAGCTACCAGGTGGCGGCCGACAAGAAGACCTTTGACAGTGAAAAGTTCCTGCGGCGCAGCGGTCTCGGCGCCCGGGCAAATTGACGTCCAGGTGATTTCCCGGGCCGGTCGTCTGCCGACCGGCCCGGACCCTGGCAGGAAGGACGGCTGCCCATGATCGGACAGCAGATCGGCAAATACCTCATTCACGAAAAACTGGGCGCCGGCGGCATGGCCGATGTCTACCGGGCCGAGGATGTGGACCTCGGTCGTCAGGTCGCCCTGAAGATACTGCCCCCCGAGTTTGCCCGAGATGAAGAGCGGGTGGCGCGCTTTCGCAAGGAAGTGCAGGCGGCGGCGCATTTGCAGCACCCCAACGTCGTCACCCTGTTCGAGTTCGGCCAGGCGGACGACCTTTACTTCTACAGCATGGAACTGCTGCCGGGCGGCGACCTGAAAACCCGCATGCGCCTGGCGACTGTTCCGCCGGCCGATGCCCTGCGCATTACGGCCAGCATCGCCTCGGCCCTGGATTTCGCTCATCAGCAGGGTGTGGTTCACCGTGACGTCAAACCGGAAAACATCCTGTTCGACGCCGAGGGGCGCGCCGTGCTGACCGACCTGGGTATCGCCCGGCTGGCGGGCTCGGGCACCCGCATGACCGGCACCGGCATGAGCGTCGGCACGCCGCATTACATGAGCCCTGAACAGGCGCGCGGGCACGAGGTCGACGGTCGCTCGGACATCTACAGCCTCGGGGTGGTGCTGTACGAAATGCTCACCGGGCGTGTTCCTTTTGATGCCCAGGACAGTTTCGCTGTCGCCTACAAGCACATTACCGAGGCGCCCGAACCGCTGCCGTCGACGGTGGGCAAGCTGCAGCCCCTGCTCGATGGCATGCTGGCCAAAAATCCCGATGACCGATTTGCCAGCGCCGGCGAGGTTGTCCGCGCCATCGAGGC
>RFHG01000023.1 GCA_003696465.1 Gammaproteobacteria bacterium
GGATTCGAGCCTGGCGGCAATGGCCTTGTCGAGATGACCGTTGAAGGCCAGGGCGGCGTTGAGGCTGATAACGGATGCCTGACGGGTGACAAGACGAAGTTTGTGTCCGGCTCGGCTGGCCTGCTGCAGTTGTCGGACCTGGTCGGCCAGCGTGTAGAGTTTCTTGATAAAAATCGGCATGTCCACCCGCAGACCGTAGCGGGTGATCTGTTTCGAAAAAGGGATCGATTCCCCGCCGGCTATATTGACCTCGGTCGGCGGCATCGGCCGTAGGTTGGTGGGCGAGTTGTAGAACTCGTAACTGCCGAAGGCGGTCAGCTTGGGAAACAGCTCGGCGTGAGCCTGCCTGAGTCGGATATCAGTAGCCTGCACATCCAGAGTGCTGGCCTTGATGTCCGGCTGTTCGGCGACAGCCTCTAGCAGAGTGCCGATGGTCGGTTCGCCGGCCAGGGCCGGCAGCGACCAGAGCATCAGCGCAAGCAGGATTGTCAGGTGTTTCATCGAAATCTCCTTCGATTGTTGATCGGTTGCAAAACAGAGCCGCAGGAGCCGCGCGGGAACCGAAAAGGGGGGAGAAAATCGTTCCCCGCGCGCTCTCTCCAGCCCTGCGGCTCTGCGTTGCAATCGATTGGGCTGACTCTTTTACTCAAACAGCTGTAGCCCCATCTTCACCGCCAGCAACAGCAGCAAAACACCAAGACCTTTCTTTACCGTTCCCGGTTGGAGCCGGGCGTGCATAACCTTTGTCCCGAGGCTGCCGCCGATATATGCCGCCACTGCCGCCGGCAGCATCAGCAGCAGGTCGGCGTGCCCCATCGCCAGGTAGGCGATCAGCCCGCTCAGCGAGGAAAAGGGCACGACGAAGGCGGTGATCACCGCAACCTTCTTCGGATTGAAGCCGAGCAGGATCATCAGCGGAGCGATCAGACTGCCACCGCCAACCCCGAGCAGCCCCGACAGGTAGCCGGCGACGGAGCCGATCAGCGCCGGCGCCAGGATCGGGCGATCTTCCCGGTACTGGCCTTCGAATTTCCCGGCCCGGAAGAAGATCAGCATCACCCCGGAAAAGACCAGAAA
>RFHG01000207.1 GCA_003696465.1 Gammaproteobacteria bacterium
CACCGGCTGGAACGGATGGTGAAAGGCAAGCCGGTGCACGGCGAGTACCACTACCACGACTACGGCTCGCTGGTCACCCTGGGGCGCTACAGTACGGTAGGCAGCCTGATGGGCAACATTCCCGGCAGCATCATGGTCTCGGGCTACATCGCCCGCCTGGTGTACCTGTCATTGCACAAGCTGCACCAGATTGCCCTCTACGGCTGGATCCGCACCGGCATTCTGACCCTGGCCCACTTCCTGCGTCGCGGCGTCGACCCCGAGATCAAGCTGCACTGAACAGATCGCGCAGCCCCTCGCGCATGGCCGCACGGGCGACACGCTTGCCGCTCAGGCCGGCCTGACGCGCCACCTCGGGCCAGTCGAGCCCCTCTTCCACCCGCAGCCGCCACAGGGTGGCGAGTGGCTCGGGCAGTGGCTTGCGTGCCTGCACCTCCGGCTGCAGGGCATGCAGCATCAGCTCGAAACCGCGCTCAGATAAACGGGGACAGACCCCATTTCACCTGAACCAGATAAACGGGGACAGACCCCATTTCACCCTGCCCGGAGTCGGGAACCTGCAAAGCAGGCGCGTTCCCGGCCGCGGGATCGAAGGTTCGTTTCTTTTGCGCGTGCAAAAGAAATGAACTCGTGCCCGCGCAGCGGGTACGAAACAATCGGTCTCGGAAATGCCCAAGAAAGGGCAAGCGCGGCTTTTATGCATAATGATGATTCATGGATAACTCCGAGACTTCTCCAGGAGAGTCTTTAGCCCCTCGCGCATGACCGCACGGGCAGCGCGCTTGCCCCTCAGGCCCGCCTGCCGCGCCACCTCGGGCCAGTCGAGTCCCTCTTCCACCCGTAGCCGCCACAGGGTGGCGAGTGGCTCGGGCAGTGGCTTGCGTGCCTGCACCTCCGGCTGCAGGGCATGCAGGGCCAGCTCGAAACCGCGCCGACCCTGCACGTAGGCCATACGCTCCGTTGCCAGCCGCTGCTCCGGCACGGAGCCTGTTGGCAGCTCAAGCCCTTTCGGCAGTTGTATCAACCCCTTCTCCGCCAACGCCCGGAAACGGCGGCCCATCAGGACGGTCGCTTCTTCCGCCAGCCGACGACCCTGCTCATCCAGCCCACGCACCAGCAGCAGACTGGGCTGGCCGGTACTGCGCTCGGGCCTAAGCCCCAGATGGACAGGCGCCAGACCGCATTGCCTCCAGAAACGTTCGATGCCCGGTTCATGGGCAAAAGCTGCGCCCAGCATGGAGAGCCCCAGGGCCTCGGCCCGTTCGATGCAAGCCTGAACCAGTCGCTTGCCCAGGCCCTGACGCTGACGTTCGGGCAATACGGCAATGCGTACGATGCGTAACTGATCGAGACAGGCCGCCTCGGGCAGACCAACATGCGCTGCTAGCGACTGTGCCAGCAGGCGACCGGGCGGACGGCGCTCGCCACGATAGATTGCCTGCGCAAGATCGTTCGGCAAGCCCGCTTCGCGCTGGGTCAGGGCCACGGCCACGATGCGCCCCGCCTCCCTGAGCACATGGACCTCGACATCCTGCGCATCGAGCAGAAAGGCGAGATCCGCCGGCCGTGTCCGATAATGGGCCGAGACCAGCAGGGCGAAGACCTCCTGCAGCAGCGCCTCGTCCCGAGCCAGCCTGTCCCGGTCGAGCAGGCCATGTTCGGCAGTCGCCGGACGAATGGGGCGTGCTGCGGATTCGCCCTGCCTCCATTCGGGGGTACGCAGACACAACAGGCGGTTCAACCAGTCCTCGAGCGGATCGTCTGCCGCCCAGCGCATGGGCCGTTCGAGCCGCAAGACACGGTGCTGCGGGTACTGTCGCTTCAGCCACCCGAGCTGGCGCAGGAGGAAGCCCCGTCCGCTGCCCTCGTAACCCTCGGTGGTGGTCGCCATCAACAGGCGCGGGGTGGACTCGATCAGCCGGCGCAGCCGGGCCGCACCCAATGCTGCGGCCTCGTCGAGCATCAGCCAGGTATCCTCGGAAAACTGATCCGGCAGGGCGTCGGGTGGCAGAAATTCACAGCCAGCCACGGTTCCGCCATGACGAAAAAAGGACTCCAGAGACCGGCGCGAAGGCGCGCTGACCACGACTCTGCCGGCCACACCCTGCCGCAGCAGCCGTTCGGCCAGCATGCCCAGTGCCGCCGACTTCCCGCGCCCGCGGGGCGCGAGGAGAATCCCGGGAACACCCTCTTCTGCACAGGCACACAGACCTTGAACCGCCTCCGACTGCTCAAGAAGTGTGTTGCGGTGCTCCATCTGCACATCGGATACACCGGACGGAAGCGCCCCGCCGCTGATTTTTCCCGGCCGTACATGCAGTACCCAGGGCTCCCGCTCCGCAAACAGACGCACCCTGCCAATGAATCGTGAAGGGTGTCCGCGTGGTGGCATAAGGAGGACAAGCAGACCACCCGCCCGCAGCATGCCTCCTGCACGCCCCATCAGGTCGGCATCCGCATGCTGGCGCCAGTCGATGACCACATGCCCGCAACTGCTGCCCAGGGCGGTACGGCTGGCATTTCTGTCAAGAACCGACACGCCATCGGGAGGCGCGCTGCCAGTCCATACAAGATCCGGTTCCAGGCTGTGGCAAAGGGCGTCAACCCTGCCCCCAGGGCCCTCGATACAGACCAGCCCGCGCCAGCCCCGGGCGGCGCAGGCCTCGGCATAGGCCTTCAGTGACAGGTCCAGGTTATTCACGCAGTACAGAATTCACATGGCTTGAGGGCATTGGAACGGAACCCGGATCGACAAAAAAGGCGGCCGGTTGGCCGCCTTGTTCAAGACGTCTTTTTCGGCTTGCGCGGACGGGTCTTCCCATAGCTGCCCGCGCGGATCTTGCCGCGACGCGTGCGACGATCACCTGCACCCATGTCGTTACCTCCAATACAGATGAAAATAATCGTCGAAACCTTGCCGCCCCTGACCACTTCCGGTACGCACGGCGCATCATGTGCACCGCCGAGTCCGGCAAATGCAGCGACTTGCATATTATAACCGACCCCGCCCCGGCGCTTCATCCGGCACGCTCGTCCGAGACCTCTGAAATCAGGCGTTCGATGGCCTCGCGCGACTTCTGCCCTACCAGCACCTGCCGAATGCATCCATCATGCAGCAGCACCAGGGCCGGTGTACCCCGAACCCCACAGGCCCGTGCCAGATCGAGGTGTGCCCTGGCATCCACCGGCACGATCCAGGGACGACCCGGGCGCAATGACTCGATGATGCGTGTGACCGGCGGGCACATGATGCAGCCCGCGGAATGGAAATACAGCAGCAGATGGCCGCTGGCCGACGGCTTGGTCCCCTGGGGTAGCTGTTCCGGCTGCAGGCACTGCCCGCGCATCCTGCGGGCAGTGCGCAATGTCTGCCACTGCATGCCGAGCACGAACAGAAAGACGGCGGCAGCCAGCAGACCGACCCAGCCGTTGAGCCCTTCCATGGTCAGCGACGGTTGCAGGTTTCGGCTTTCATTGCGAAGACCGCTTCAGCCCCCGGCAGCCCCTACCCTGGGCAGATGGTGCAGGGCCTCCTCGATGGCCTCTTCCGGATATTCGAAGTCCTCCAGCTCACCGCTGAAGTACTTGTCGTAGGCGGCCATGTCGAAGTGACCGTGCCCGGAGAGGTTGAAGAACAGCACCTTGGGTTCACCCGTTTCCTTGCAGCGCAGAGCCTCGTCGATACAGGCGCGGATGGCATGGTTGGATTCCGGTGCCGGGATGATGCCCTCGGCGCGGGCGAACTGCACACCGGCCTCGAAAGTGGCGAGCTGGGGCACAGCCACGGCATCGATCAGTCCCTCGTTGTAGAGCTGCGACACCAGCGCCGAATCGCCATGGTAGCGCAGGCCACCGGCATGTATGCCGGGCGGCACGAAGTCATGACCCAGGGTGTACATCTTGAGCAAGGGGGTCAGCCCTACTGCATCGCCGAAATCGTAGGCATAGTGCCCCTTGGTCAGGGTTGGGCAGGAGGTCGGCTCGACCGCCACCAGCCGGACTTCCTTACCGGCAGCCTTGTCGGCCAGGAAGGGAAAGGCCACACCGCCGAAATTCGAACCGCCGCCGCAGGGGGCGAAGATGGCATCCGGATATTCGCCCAGCTTCTCGAACTGTTTTTTGGCCTCCAGCCCGATGATGGTCTGGTGCAGCAGCACATGGTTGAGGACCGAGCCCAGGGCATAATTGGTGTCCTCGCGGGAGGCGGCCTCTTCCACTGCCTCGGAAATGGCGATA
This sequence comes from Gammaproteobacteria bacterium, assembly GCA_003696465.1. GTDB lineage: Bacteria > Pseudomonadota > Gammaproteobacteria > J044 > J044 > J044. The sequence goes on from RFHG01000207.1 coordinate 4,237, forward strand.
CCAAGCGACCCCGGCGAGTCGGGGTGTTGGGCCAGAATCTTGCGTCCCGACTCGGTCAGATTGCTGGGGCTGGCCACCACCTCGGCACCCCAGGTCTGCATCATGGAACGACGGAAGGGCTTCTGTTCGTAACTCACCTTGACCATGTAGACGCGAATCTCGAGGCCGAACATCTGTCCCACCAGGGCCAGGGAGGAGCCCCACTGGCCGGCACCGGTCTCCGTGGTCAGGCGCTTGATGCCCGCCTGCTTGTTGTACCAGGCCTGAGCGAGCGCCGTGTTGGGCTTGTGCGAGCCTGCTGGGCTGACCCCCTCGTACTTGTAATAGATTCGTGCCGGGGTGCCCAGAGCCTGTTCCAGCCGGTGGGCACGGAACATGGGGGAGGGGCGCCACATGGTGTAACCCTGACGCACCTCTTCGGGGATCTCGATCCAGCGTTCGCTGCTGACTTCCTGTTCGATCAGCGCCTCCGGGAAGATGGCCGCCAGCGCATCCGGGGTCACCGGATTGCCATCCGGGCCGAGTGGCGGTGCCGGCGGATTGGGCATGTCGGCAATCACGTTGTACCAGTGGGTAGGGATTTCGCTTTCTTCCAGAATGATCTTGGTCTGTTGCATGGAATGCCTCCCGGAACGTTGGCACAGAATAGCGTCAGGCAAAACGAACAGGGCCGCACAAGGTGCGGCCCCGGGTTCATGCTGTTTCAGCACATGGCTGGAAATCAGGCCTTCTTGCGCGGGCGACCCCGGCGCTTCTTCGGCGCCAGTTTCTTCTCCAGCTGGGCCAGGGCCTTTTTCTCCCACTTCTCACCGGCCTTGACCATGGTCTCGATCTTCTTGGCCATGAGCTTGGCAAGTTCGGCCTCGCGCTTCTGGGCCAGCTTGAGCTGTTCCTTGAGCGCCTTGACCTCCTCTGCGGCCTCGGCCTTGATGACGCGCATGGCTGCCTTGGCCTCGCGCAATGCATCACGCAGTTCGGCAACGCGTGCTGCCTGGGTAGTGGTCTTCTTCTTGGCCGCTACCTTCTTGCGGGTGGATTTCTTGGTTGCGGTCTTGGGGGGACGCCCACGACGCGCGGGGGCCTTCTTGGCAGCCGTGCGCCTGGTGGTCGCCTTCTTGCGCGTGGCAGTCTTCTTTGCCGTTGAGCGCGTGGCTTTCTTCCTGGTGGTGGTTTTCTTCTTGGTAGCGGCTTTCTTGGCTTGAGCCATGGTGATTCACTCCCGGTCAATCATGGAAAAGGTCAACCTGATTATATGCGGTAAAACTGGGTTTTCAATCATTTCCGAAAAAATTGTTCCGATTTCCGTTCAGGGAAGAACATTCCAGATAAAAATGTCCTTCATCCGTCACTCATGCTTCAGGACAAAATCGGCCTGCCTTTACCAGGGAAGCGCTGATCAATTCGTAACACGGCATCTTGCGGCGCAGAATTAAACAGAGCTTCCCTAGTAATGCGACAGATCATCCAGTTCCGCCAGCACTTCATTGAGCCGCCCTTCGTCATTGCGCATCAGGCAGACGAGATTGCCCATGCTGCAGGCCGTCATCCGGTTTCCGCGCACGACCCATCCACGGGGGGGCGTCCAGCCGCGCTGCTGGGTAAACATGGAGAGCTGGTCGGCGTGCGATTGCGTGAGCCGCTTGTAGCCATGTGCAAACTTGACCAGGCGCACCATGTTTTCTTCATCGAGCATGCCGTAGCCTTCGACCAGTTGCCCGTCGTCCCTGAAACGGGCCACCACCACCACGCCGTCAACTGCCAGTATCCGCTTGAGCATTCCGCAGCCTCCCGTCAGGACAACGCAGCATAGGCTGCGTCATAATCGGCCCTGGCATTGTCCAGCACCACACCTGCACCGGACTGCACCACCGCGGACCAGTCCATGCCAATCAGCGTGAAACCACCCACGGGATAGAACCCCCCCATCCCTGTCAGGGCCTCCCATCCCCTTGCCTGCATGGTGGCGATGGAGAGATTCGCCACGCACACGTGACAGAGCATGTCCAGGGTATTCTGGTCCACGCCGGTGTTGTCGAGCACCTTGTACTCCTGCAGCTCACCGCTGTCGGCAAAGGTAAATGCGGCAATGGCGCCGGGAAGGTTCATCAGACCATCGAGATCGGCCATGGGTAGTCCTCCGTTTGATGTGTACTTGTTGTGTTATGAAGGGCGCAATTCGCTCAGACGAGGTCATCCGGCGTATCTGCCAGCGCCTCGTGCATGCGATGCACGACCCGATTGAAATCGGACTGCTCGTTGTCCATGAAGCAGAACACGTTGGCCACCACACAGACCGAGAATCTCGGCCCGCGCACCGCCCAGCCCTTTCCGGGCACCAGCCCGCAGCCCTCGCCACAGAAAGAACCGAGTATGTCGGCCTCCATGTGGGTGCCCATGGAGGTCGAGCGGCACATGATGGAGGCCATGCGCGCCATTTCCTCGGTCAGGTTGCCTTCGTAGCTGTAGCGGTCACCACGATAGGAGAACTCGCCTGCCGCCACGGTTCCGGGCATCTGCATCAGCTCCGATATCAGATTCATCGCCTGGTTTCCTCTGGTGGTTGCCTGAATTGCACGACCAAAGACGCAGAAACCCGGGGCAGGGATGCCCCGGGTCCCGTTTTGCGAATCCTGGCCGTTTCGTTGTTCTGCATGTCTGGATGGCGGATAATCTCTGCCGCTTGTGTGTACCCTTCATTTAGACCATCCTCGGGAAAATGCAATGTCCGAAACTCCCCGCCGCGCCTCTCTGTGGCGTCTTGTTGCCGCCCTTTTTTATGATCTGATCCTGCTGTTTGCGGTGTGGTTCTTCGCGGCACTCGTGATACTCATCCTGCTCGGTGCCGAATTTGGCCACACGCATGCCTTCCAGCTGTATCTGTATGCCATCGGCATGCTGTATTTCACCTGGTTCTGGACCCACGGGGGGCAGACACTGGGGCTGCGTACCTGGCGGTTGCGTGTCACGGGACGTGATGGCCACTCCGGCATCACGTGGAAACAGGCCCTGGTCAGGGCGGTTGCGGCCCAGCTCTCCTGGCTGGCGCTTGGGCTGGGTTATCTGTGGGCGCTGTGGGACCGGGAGGGGCTGACCTGGCATGACCGGCTGAGCGGTACCCGGGTGGTACGTGCAGACTGATTGCTGTCAGCGGATGCGCCTCAGGGCCCAGCCTGCGGCGCCCGCAAACAGCAGCAGCGGCAGGAAGGCGGCCAGTACGGGTGGCAGGTGATAGACCAGGCCCACGTGATTCAGCATCCGGTTGAGCAGGAAAAAGACGATGCCGATGACGATGCCAAGAAAGAGCTGCTGGCCAAAACCGCCACTGCGGCGCGATGAGAACACGAACGGCAGCGCCACCATGAGCATCACCAGGCTCGAGAGGGGGGTACTGAAGCGGGTCCAGAAGGCCAGCTCGTAGCGTGCCGCATCCAGGTGATTCTGCTTCAGGTAACGGGTGTAGCGCGACAGGTCACGCAAGGACATGTTTTCGGGCCTGAGCGTCAGCACCCGGAACAGTTGCGGATCGAGCAGGTTGGCCACCTGCAGCCGGGGGTGTCGCGAAATCACCAGCCGTTCGCCCTGCCAGCGACTCTCGACCACACCCTCAAGCACCCAGGCATCCTTCGTGGGCATGTAATGTGCCCTTGCAGCCCTGAGATTGGCGATCACGCGGCCCTGTTCGGGATCGATCGTCCAAGTGTGCACGCCCTGCAGGACGCGCTCCGGGAGGATCTCGCGGATGCGTATGAAATCGTTGCCCTGCCGAAACCAGAGCCCCCTGCCCTCCGCGCCCTTGACCACGGCGGCCCTGTCGCCCAACTTGATGCCGTCGGCCTTGCGTTCTGCCACGGGGGCAACGAACTCGCCCACCAGGAACACGGCCAGCATCAGCAGCACGCCTGCCTTGAGCGCAGAGCGCGCGATACGATTGATCGACACCCCGGCAGCGCGCATGGCGATCAGCTCGGAATGCGCGGCCAGCGCGCCCAGACTGAGCATGCCACCAATCAGGATTCCGGTGGGGAAATACTCATACAGCCTGCGCGGGAGGGTATACAGCACATAGAGGAATGCCTGATAGGCCCCGAATCGGGGATCGTCATGGCTGGTGGCCTCGTATATGAAGGCCATGACGGCATCGAGCAGCAGCAGGGCCAGCAGGGCCAGCAGACAGCCCGTGAGCACCTGGCGCACCAGATAACGGTCGAGCAGACGCATCAGTCGGTGGCTCCAATGCCCAGACGACGCCCCAGCCAGCGCGTGCCGTATTCACGCCAGACCAGCAACAGGCCCAACAGGAGCATCAGGCCGTGTACCCACCAGGTACCGACCCAGGGAGAAAGCTCGCCCCGTGCCACCCAGGTCTTGGCAATCACCAGAAGATTGGCATACAGCCCGTACACCACAATCGCCACGGCCATGCGGGAATAGCGCCCCTGACGCGGCCTGACATGACTGAGCGGCACGGCCACCAGCGCCAGCAACAGGGCCGACAGCGGAAACCCCAGCCGCCATTGCAGCTCGGCCTGAATCGCATGGTCGGACGAGCCGAACAATTCGCTCATCCGGCGGGTATCCAGCGTGGGCTTGCCGAGCCCCGGGTTCATTTCCGGCAGCAGAATCCCGTGGCGCCGGAACTGTACTCGGCGCATTGCTCCCTGATCGGGGCTGCCCTCGTAGCGCTCTCCCTCCTCCAGCAGCAGATAGCGCAGCCCGGTTTCCGGATCCCGGTAGCGGGAGGCCCTGCGCGCGGTGATGATGACATCCTGGCCTGCCTGCGGATAACTGATAAAGAGCCCGCGCAATTCCTTGCCGTCATGCGTGATCTCGCGCGCGTAGATCACCCGCCCTCCACTCTTGTCGATGACGAAACGCCCCGGAGTTATCCCGAGGATGTCGAGCCGGTTGGCCGCCACGGCCTTCATTTCGTCGCTGACAGCCACCACCCGCGGTACCACTTCGGCGACCATCAGCAGCAGAACCATTGCCACCAGCGCGGCCAGCACCAGCACCGGGCGCAAGATCCGGCCATAGCCGATACCCGCGGCGCGCAGGGCCGTCATCTCGCTGTCGTTGTACAGCCGGCCCAGGCTCAGCATGATACCGATGAACAGGCCGACCGGCAGCAGCAGCACCAGTCCCTTGAAACTCACCAGCACCAGCAGGGGCGCGATGAGGTCTTCCGGGATACGGCCTTCCGAGGCCTCGCCCAGCAGACGCACGAACAGGTTGCCGACGATGATCAGCAGCAGGACGAAGGTCACGCCGAGAAAGCCGTGCCATACCTCGGAAGCGAGGTAACGATCCACCACGGTTGGAAAAAAGAGGCGTTTCATGTCATGCAGGTGTCAGAGACCCGTTTTTTCACATAAAATCGGCAATCACTCGGGGCGGACCCGCCCGGGGCGCACCCCACCATGGCAACGCCCCCGGACCAAGTCAAGCCCTCCACATCCCGACCTGGAGCAACACGATACCCATGGAATATTCAGTCAAGAGTGGCAGTCCGGAAAAACAGCGCAGCGGTTGCGTGGTCATCGGCGTGTTCCGCAACCGTCGTCTCTCGACCGCGGCCAAGGCGGTCGACCAGGCCAGCGACGGCTACATCACCGCCGTGCTGCGGCGAGGCGATTTCAGCGGCGACAAGGGCGAGACCCTGCTCCTGCTGGAGGTACCGAATGTCCTCTGCGACCGTGTCCTGCTGGTCGGCTGCGGCAAGGAGCGCGATTTCGACGAGCAGGCCTTTCAGAAGGTCGTGGCCGCCGCGGTGCAGGCGCTCGATCGCAGCGGTGCCACGGATGCCAGTAGCTACCTCACCGAGCTGGCGGTCCGCCATCACGGGGCCGACTGGAAGGTACGCCAGCACATCGTGGTGGCGGAAAGCACCCTCTACCGCTTCGACCAGCTCAAGAGCAAGAAGGACGAGCCGCGCCGCCCGCTCAAGCGGATGGTGCTCAATCTCGGCTCGCGCCGGGAACTGCCCGCCGGCGAGCGCGCAGTGCGCGAGGGCATGGCCATCGCCAGCGGCATGCGTCTGACCCGCGACCTGGCCAACCTGCCCGGCAACATCTGCAAGCCCGAGTATCTTGCCGAACAGGCCCGGCTGCTGGCCCGCACCTATGATCCGCTGGATGTCGAGATCCTCGACGAGAAACAGATGGAGGAACTGGGCATGGGGGCCCTGCTGGCCGTCGCGCGCGGCAGCACCAACCCGCCCCGACTCATCGTCATGCGCTACAGCGGCGGCAGCAGCGACGAGGCACCCCAGGTGCTCGTCGGCAAGGGCATCACCTTCGATACCGGCGGCATCTCGCTCAAGCCGGGCGAGGCCATGGACGAGATGAAGTTCGACATGAGTGGTGCCGCCAGCGTCTTCGGCGTCATTCGCGCCTGCTGCGAGCTGCAACTGCCGATGAATGTCATCGGCGTGATCGCGGCGGCGGAAAACATGCCCGATGGCAACGCCAGCCGTCCCGGCGACATCGTCACCACGATGTCGGGGCAGACGGTGGAAATCCTCAATACCGACGCCGAGGGCCGTCTGGTCCTGTGCGACGCGCTGACCTATGTGGAACGCTTCGAACCGGCCACGGTCATCGACATTGCCACCCTGACCGGGGCCTGCATCATTGCCCTCGGCCACGTGGCCTCGGGCCTGCTGGCCAACCATGCGCCGCTGGCCAACGACCTGATCCATGCCGGCCGCACCAGTTTCGACCGGGTCTGGGAGCTGCCGCTGTGGGACGACTACCAGGAGCAGCTCGACAGCAACTTTGCCGACATGGCCAATATCGGCGGGCGGCCTGCCGGCACCATCACCGCCGCCTGCTTCCTGTCCCGGTTTGCGAAGAAATACCGCTGGGCCCATCTCGACATCGCCGGTACGGCGTGGAAGAGCGGCAAGGAGAAGGGGGCCACGGGCCGCCCCGTCCCCCTGCTGATGCAGTACCTGCTCGATCGCCTGGAGGAGCGGCAGCGCAGCGGCAAATGACCCGCGTCGACTTCTACATCCTCGAGCGCCACCCCGACCACGGCCGTGAGCTGCTGGCCTGCCGCATTGCCGAGAAGGCGGTGGGTCGGGGGCTGCGGGTCCATGTCCATGTCGACGATGCGGCGCAGGGCGAACGACTCGACCAGCTGATGTGGACCTTCCGCGATGGCAGCTTCCTGCCGCATGCCATCGGCGATGGCAGCGAGGCGGAGACACCGGTCAGCATCCACCATGCCGTGGAACCAGTCGGGCATGAGGTGCTGATCAACCTGGCCCGGGAAGTCCCGGTCTTCTTCAGCCGCTTCGAGCGCGTGGCCGAAGTCATCGACAGCCAGCCCGATACCCGCGAAGCCGGTCGCGAGCGGTTCCGCTTTTACCGTGAACGGGGCTATGCTCTGGAGACCCACCGCATCGAGGCACTGGGCCCATGAAGGACGGAAAGGACGGTTTCGACGACATCCCCACCCTGACCGAGGTGGTACGTCCGGGTAATCCCAATCTGGTATTCCATCTCGACCTTCCCCCGGAGGAAGAGGAAACCGAAGCATCCGGGCCCGACACGGACACGGCTGGTACGGGCGAGGCGGAAGGCCCGGCCGACCCGGCGATCGAACTGGGGCTGCCCGAGGACTTCTTCACCACCCCGGCCACGGAGGCGGAGGGGCTCGGCACGCTCGACCTGTTTGCCGATGCGGAGGAGGACCACGCCACAGACGACGGCAACCCGCCCTCTGCCCCCATGGAGGCGCATCGCACCGAAGCAGCGGCCCTGGCCGCCCCAACCGAGCCGGAGCCCACTGCTGCCTCGCCCCTCGACCCGGACGCGCTGCTGATCCGGCTCGAGGTGCCCATCGCGGAAATCCTGCAACGCCACTGGGAGCAGGCCCGCGAGGAAATCCTTGCCCTCATCCGCGAGGAACTCCAGCGCGAGGCCGGAGACAGCACACCACCGGGCGAGTAAACCTGCGTCCTGCAGTGAGGCCCGGGAACACCTGATATAATTGCGCGCTTCGCCGTCGCAACCGAGTCTTTTCGTCCATGGACAAGAGCTACGACCCCAAAGCCATCGAGCAACGCTGGTACCAGACCTGGGAATCGCGGGGCTGGTTCGCCCCCTCCGGCAAGGGCGAACCGTACTGCATCATGCTGCCGCCGCCCAATGTCACCGGCAGCCTGCACATGGGCCATGCCTTCCAGGACACCATCATGGACACCCTCATCCGCTATCACCGGATGAAGGGCGACAACACCCTGTGGCAACCCGGCACCGACCACGCCGGCATAGCCACCCAGATGGTGGTTGAACGCCTGCTGGAACAGGAAGGCCAGACCCGCCATGACCTCGGCCGCGAGCGCTTCATCGAACGGGTCTGGCAATGGAAGGAGGAATCCGGCGGCACCATCACCCGGCAGCTGCGGCGCATGGGCGCCTCGCTGGACTGGTCGCGCGAACGCTTCACCATGGACGAGGGTCTGTCGCAAGCCGTGCGCGAGGTCTTCGTCCGGCTGTACGAAGAGGGCCTCATCTATCGCGGCAAGCGCCTGGTGAACTGGGACCCGGTGCTGCATACCGCCGTCTCCGACCTGGAGGTAATCTCCGAGGAGGAGCAGGGCAGCCTCTGGCACATGCGCTATCCGCTGTCCAACGGCACCGGGCATCTGGTCGTCGCCACCACCCGACCGGAGACCATGCTCGGCGATGCTGCCGTGGCCGTCCATCCCGGCGACGAGCGCTATGCCCACCTCATCGGCGAGTTCGTCGAGCTGCCACTCACCGGCCGCCGTATCTCCGTCATTGCTGACGAATACGTCGATCCGGAGTTCGGTACCGGTTGCGTCAAGATCACGCCTGCCCACGACTTCAATGACTACCAGGTCTGGCAGCGACACAGGGACGAGAAGGCCATTACCGAACAGCCGCACGGCGGCCTGATCAACATCTTCACGCCCGAGGCCCGTATCCGGGCCAACGAGGAAGGGGAAGGCAACCTGATTCCCGAGGCCTATGTCGGGCTCGACCGTTTCGAGGCCCGCAAGCGCATCATCGCCGATCTCGAGGCGCAGGGCCTGCTGGAGAAGATCGAAGACCACAAACTGATGGTGCCGCGCGGCGACCGTTCCGGCGCCGTCATCGAACCCTTCCTCACCGACCAGTGGTATGTGCGCGTCGGACCGCTGGCGGAGCCGGCCATCGAGGCGGTGGAAACGGGCCGCATCCGCTTCGTGCCCGACAACTGGAAGAACACCTACTTCGAATGGATGCGCAATATCGAGGACTGGTGCATCTCGCGCCAGATCTGGTGGGGGCACCGCATTCCGGCCTGGTACGACAAAGAGGGCAATGTCTACGTGGGCCGCAGCGAAGAGGAAGTGCGGCAGAAACATGGCCTGGCCGCAGACTACCCGCTCCGCCAGGACGAGGACGTGCTCGATACCTGGTTCAGTTCGGCACTGTGGCCCTTCTCTACCCTGGGCTGGCCTGAAGAGACGCCCGAACTGCACACCTTCTATCCCACCAGCGTGCTGGTGACCGGCTTCGACATCATCTTCTTCTGGGTGGCCCGCATGATCATGATGGGCCTCAAGTTCATGGGTGACGTGCCCTTCCGCGAGGTCTATGTGCATGGCCTGGTGCGTGACTCGGAAGGGCAGAAGATGTCCAAGTCCAAGGGCAACGTGCTCGACCCCATCGACGTCATCGATGGAATCGACCTGGAATCGCTGGTGGCCAAACGAACCCGGGCCATGCAGGTGCCGCGCGAGCGCGCGCGCATCGAAAAGCTGACACGCAAGAACTTCCCCAACGGCATCCCCCCCTTCGGGGCCGATGCGCTGCGTTTTACCTTTGCCGCGCTTGCCTCGACCGGGCGCGATATCAAGCTCGACCCGGGCCGGATCGAAGGCTATCGCAATTTCTGCAACAAGATCTGGAACGCGGCCCGTTACGTGCTTATGCAATGCGAAGGGCAGGATACCGGCCTGAGCGGAGAGGCCATGGAACACTCGCTGGCCGACCGCTGGATCATTGGCCGCCTGCAGCAAGTGACGGCCGAAGTGCGCGAGCATATCGAACACTACCGCTTCGACCTCATGGCCAAGGCCCTGCACGAGTTTACCTGGCATGAATACTGTGACTGGTATCTCGAACTGTCCAAGGCCGTGCTCTACGACGAAAGCGCCTCCGAGGCCGCCCGGCGTGCCGCACGGCACACCCTGGTCGAGGTGCTGGAGTCGCTGCTGCGGCTGCTGCACCCGGTCATCCCCTTCATTACCGAGGAGATCTGGCAGGAGGTGGCCCCGCTGGCCGGAATCCGGGGTGAGACCATCATGCTGCAGCCCTACCCCGAGGCCGACGAGGCGCGCATCGACCGCGATGCCATAGCCGAGCTTTCCTGGGTACGCGACTTCATCACCGGAGTACGCCGCATCCGCTCGGAAATGGACATCCCCCCCGGACGCCCGTTGCCCGTCCTGCTGCAGAACTGGAGCGATACCGATCGCACGCGCTACGATGACAATGCCCGCTTCATCGAGACCCTGGCCAGGATCGAGTCGCTTCGCTGGCTGGCAGACGACGAGGAGGCCCCGGAGTCGGCCACCGCGCTGGTCGGCGAAATGAAGATCCTGATCCCGATGAGCGGGCTGATCGACAAGGAGGCCGAACTGGCACGGCTCGACAAGGAGATCGCCCGCCTCGAGAAGAGTCTCGAGGGGCTTGAGGGACGGCTGGCCAACGAAAACTTCACCAGCAGGGCCCCTGCCGAGGTGGTCGAGGGCGTTCGGCGTCAGGTCGAGGAGCAGCAGGGGGCACTCGCCCAGCTGCGTGAGCAGCAGCAGAAGATACGCAACCTCTGAGAGGACAAAACCATGGCCCAGGTACCCAGCCGCAAGGAGCAGATCATCATGGCCCACGCCGGCCTGATCTGCCAGATCGCCAAGACCATACAGAACAGCGACCTGCTGCCGCAGACCGAGGAGATCCTGAAGGTCAGTGCCGAGAATGGCTGGACCGACCTGGTGGCCGCCATTCGCCGCATCCTCGGCGGCGAGCGCGAGCTGGCCGCCCTGACCGCCAGTCTGGACGACGAGGACAGCACCATCATCGAGGCCATCCTGGCCGGCATCCAGGATCCCTCCACCCTGCCGGACCCCGAGGCCAGGCCCGATCCGGCCCTGGCTGCCCCGGGACTGGCACACATGATTCACGACGCCATTCGCGGCAACGCACAGGCCCTTGAGATCCTCGCCGGCATGGCCGAACAGATGACTGCCGCCGGTGGCGACATGGCCCGGCTCGGCGGGCAGATGCGCCGCCTGGTGGAAGGCGAGCGTGACCCGGAGGTCCTGTGCAAGGGCATGGGCAAGCAGGGCGAGCAGCTGATGCTCGGCATCCTCGAAGAGCTGGCGCGCCTCGACGCCCACTGAGCCCATGGCACGCAAGACGAAAAAACCGCGCCCGCGCAGTTGCCAACCCTGCACCGCCTGCTGTGATGGCTGGGTGCAGATCACCGTCAACGGCTACGAGGCCTGGCCCGGCCATCCCTGCCCGCACAGTACCGGCCAGGGTTGCGACGACTACGACAACCGGCCCGAGCAACCGTGCCGTCAATTCGTCTGCGGCTGGGTCATCCCAGACAGCCCCCTGCCCGACTGGATGAAGCCCAACGAGGCGAAGGTCATGGTGCTGTTCAACAAGCGCCAGTGGCGCGGCCTGCCCGTGGACGTGGCCCTGCCGGTGGGCCGCCGCATTCCGCCGCGGGCCCTCAACTGGCTCAAGCAGTTTGCCGAACAAAACGGCCGACCATTGCTGTACACGGAGCAGATACCCGACACGGACGGCAACTACAGCCGTGAACAGCAGGTGGTCGCCTGGGGACCGCCGGAATTCCAGCAGGAGGCCCTGCAGTGGCAGGCCAGCGGCATCTCGTTGTGGAGCGACCGCTGACTGCAGAAAGCCAGCTTGCGTTGCCAGCGCCGGATACAAAACGGGGCCCCGCGGGCCCCGTCATGCATTCCGAGGTGTCAGGAACCTCCCTCAGCGCGTGATCTCAAGCTCCACACGCCGGTTGCGGGCACGCCCCTCTGCCGTGCGGTTGTCGGCAATCGGCTCCGCCTCGCCACGGCCCTCGGAAGTCACCGGCACCTGCACGCCGTGGTCACGCAGATAGGCCGCCACGGCCTCGGCCCGGCGCTTGGACAGGGCCTTGTTGTAGGCCGCACTCCCGGCGCTGTCGGTATGCCCGATGACCTTGACTGCGGTAATGGTCGGATCGGACTTGATGGCCTCGGCCATGCGATCCAGCTCCGGCTTGGCGGAATCCGCGATCACCGCGCTGTTGAGGGCGAATTCTATGTCCTTGAGTTCGATACTCTGCGGTACAGGTGCCGCAACCGGTGCAGGTGCCGGCTCGGGTTCCACTGCAGGCTGCGGAGCCGGGGCCTCGGCCTGTTTTACCTCGGCGGCGGCATCACCGCACTCCGGCAGATCGGCCGTGGGCCCGACCGGGCCGGAACGCCAGCACTCGCCGTAGCTCGTGCGCCAGACGGTGCCGCTGCTGTTGACCGCATACCCGATGTCGCGCGCCATGGCCACGCCACTGCTTGCCAGCATCAGGCCAATGATCAGCACAGGTGTCTTTTTCATGCATGTACCCTTTTTGTTCGATGGTTGTGGACTGTGGTCGCGGCCCGGCCGCGCCAGGCTCCATGTTACCGCAAGACAGGCCGCAGGCCATGAGATTTCGCAAGCGTGTCAAGCCGGCACCATGCGCAATACCAGCCAGACCAGCCCCGCGATCACGGTAATGAACAATGCCGTGCCCAGCAGACCGGCGATGACGAAATGATGGAATCGGCCCCGGGTAAAGTCGCGCTCCCGGTTGCGATTGCTCTGCACCCCGAAGAATGCCGCCAGCACACTCTTCATGCTGGCCAGAAAACCCGGTTCATCTTCTTTCATTGCACCCTCCTTCCCGCGGCCCTCCCCGCGGCCTCGACATCCAGCCGTGCCAGCAGCCATCCGCCGGCGGCAAACAGCAGCAGCAGGCTCAGCATGGAGAAACGCGGACTGGAGGTCAATGCCGCCACGCTCCCCAGCAGCAAGGGGCCGAACACGGCCGCGAACTTGCCCAGCATGTTGTAGAAACCGAAGAACTCGGCCTGCTGGTCAGCGGGTATGATGCGGGCATACAGCGACCGGCTCAGCGCCTGCACTCCGCCCTGGACCAGGCCGATGGCCACGGCGACAGCATAAAACTGCCAGACCTGCTCGATGAGCGTGCCCCAGACCGTAATCAGGGCATAAGCCCCGATACCCCCAAGCAAGGCCGGTTTGACACCCACATGCTTGCCCAGATGGCCATACACGATGGCCGCGGGGAAGGCAACGAACTGCACCAGCAGGAGGGCCTTGACCAGCTCGGTGCTGTCCAGTCCCAGGGCTGCACCGTAATCGACCGCCATGCGCACGATGGTATCGACCCCATCGATGTACAGCCAGTAGGCGAGCAGAAAATGCATCACATGCCGGTAGCGGCGCAGGTGGCGGAAGGTGCCCGCGAACTGGGCCATGCCCTCTCGGACCGCACCGCCCAGCGACAGCGAATGCCGCGCCTCCGGCACCCACAGCAGGATCGGCAGACTGAACACCAGCCACCAGAGTCCCACCGCCAGGAAGGCGACCCGCATGGCCTGCCTGGCATCGGCCAGGCCGAACCATGCCGGATACATCACGGCCAGTGTGCACACGAGGAACATCAGGCCGCCTCCCAGATAGCCAAGGCCATAACCCAGCGCCGAAATACGGTCGAGTTCGGATTCGGGACTGACCAGGCTCAGCAGGGCATCGTAGAAGACATTGGCGCCCATGAAGCCCACCGCCGCCAGCAGAAACAGCAGCCAGGCCAGTGGCCACAGGCCGGCCTCGACCTGCCACAGGCCCACAGTCATGACGATCCCGAGCAGGGCAAACAACCCTAGCAGCCGCTTGCGCAGGCCGCCGCGGTCCGCGATTGCGCCCAGCACCGGTGCCAGCAGGACGATCACCAGGCTCGACAGCGCGTTCCCCAGCCCCAGCCAGAAGGTGACCTGCCCAGTGGCCAGATCGGCGGCCCAGTACTCACGGAACAGGATGGGGTAAAACCCGGCCAGCACCACCGTGGCAAAGGCGGAATTGCCCCAGTCATACAGTGCCCAGCTCCAGATCGCCCGGCGATCATGCGTATCCCGTTTTCTCCCCCGGTTCATCACGATGCGGCAAGAAAGGCCTGCAGACGGCTGGTGAACCCTTCCGGGTCCTCCGCATAGACCCAGTGCCCGACGCCGGGCAGGGTCTCGATCCGGGCAGCGGGGAAGCAGGCGCGGATACGCGGTTCGTGCTCGGGCCGCACATAATCGGAAAGTGCCCCGCGCAGGAACAGGGCCGGGCCCGGGAAAGGCAGATGGCAGGGCTCATCGAAGCTGCCGATGATGTCGATGGAACGCTCGAGCACCTCCAGATCGAGCCGCCAGTGCCATCCCTCACCGTCCTGCACCAGATTCTGCAACAGATACTGGCGCACGGCTGCATCCGGAATGTGCCGCGCCATCTGCGCATCGGCCTCGGAGCGGCGCCGCAAGTGCTCGAGCTGCACGGCGCGAAAGGCCGCGAACACGTCCGAGAAGTCGTGCGCGTACCGTACCGGAGCCATATCGGCCACCACCAGCCGCGGAACATGCTCCGGATGATGCAGCGCCAGCGTCATGGCCACCTTGCCCCCCATACTGTGCCCCACGGGAATGAATGCACCGATGCCGAGGCGCTCCAACAGGGCCAGCACATCACCGGCCATTGCCGGATAGGTCATGACCGGGTGATGCGGAGAACGGCCGTGATTGCGCAGGTCGGGCACGATCAGATGCCAGTCGGACTCCAGCCGGCGTGCAATACCGTGCCAGTTGATGCCGGAGCCAAACAGCCCGTGCAGCAGGCACAGGCTTGGCTGACCCGGACGCGCAACGCCGTATTCGCGATAGTGGAGCTCGAGCATGCAGCCATGGTGCCAGCAGCCAGGGCGCAGCCGCAAGGGGATCGTGCTCGGGTATAATGTGGCCCCGATTCATCAGGTTTCCATCCATGTCGACCCTGTTACCCGGTAAGGACGCCCCACTCGAAGCCACCATCGAGCGCCTGCAGGCCCGCCTCGATGCGCTCGGCTTTCATGTCGAGCCTGCCTCATGGCTCAACCCCGTGCCCAACGTGTGGTCGGTACACATCCGCGACCGTGACTGTCCGCAACTGTTTACCAACGGCAAGGGGCGTTCCCGCGAGGCGGCGCTTGCCAGTGCGCTGGGAGAATTCTTCGAGCGGCTGTCCACCAATTACTTCTGGGCCGACTTCCACCTGCCGGATTTCCGCACACGCACATTCGTTCATTTTGCTGACGAGGTCTGGTTGCCGCATGGTGACCAGCGGATAGCCGATGATCTGCCCCTGCGCGCATTCTATGATCGCGAGGGCGCCCTTTCGGAAGCCGACCTCACCGACCTGACCAGTGGCCATGCCGAACGCGGCGTCTGCTGCCTGCCCTTTCGGCGCCTGGATCAGGAGCGCACTGTACTGCTGCCGGTCAACCTGCTGGAAAACCTCTATGCCAGCAACGGCATGTCGGCCGGCAACACGCCGGCCGAAGCACGCGTCCAGACCCTGTCGGAAATCTTCGAACGCGCCATCCGCATCCGCGTCCTGCGCGAGGGCCTGTCGCTGCCCGACATCCCCGAAGCGGTGATCGATCGCTGGCCACGCATCCGCGAGGCCGTGGATGCCATTCGTGAACGCGGGTTTGTCCTCCTCCTGCGCGACGCCTCGCTGGGCGGACGCTACCCGGTCATCAATGTCACCCTGATCAACCCGGAGGATGGTTCCTGTTTTGCCAGCTGGGGGGCGCATCCCCTGTTCGAGGTTGCCCTCGAACGCACCGTGACCGAACTGCTGCAGGGGCGTGCGCTGGAGGACATGCGCGGCTTTTCCACCCCCAGCACCGACCTCGAGGAGGTCGCCTCGCTGGAAAACCTGGAGACCCACTTCATCGATGCCAGCGGGCTCGTGCACTGGGGACTGCTTGGTGATGCCCCAGACTTCCCCTTTCACGACTGGAACTGGGCGGGCAGTACCGAAGAGCAATACCGGCAACTGCTGGAACTCTTCGCCCGTGATGGCCTGGCGGTGTATTGTCGTGACTATACCGAGATGGGCGTCTATGCCTGTCGCATCATCGTCCCGGGCCTGTCCGAGATCTACCCGCCCGAAGACCTGCTCGAGGCCAACAACAATGCCGCCCTGCCGGTCCTGGACTGTCTGCACGCCCTGCCCGAACCGACGGAGGAACAAGTCCAGTGCCTGGCCGAGTGGCTCGATACCTGCGCGCTGGATGACTACACGCCCTGTTACGAGCTGGCCGGCCTGCGCCCCGCCCCGGACGACCACTGGGGCCATCTGCGCATTGGCGAGCTGCGGTTGTGGACTGCATTGCAGCTGGGCGAGCAGGAGACGGCACGTGACCAGGCGGCCTGGCTGCGCGATCTGGATGTACTGCCCGAGCCACAGCGACGCCTGATCGCGGCGGTGCATGACCTGCTCGACCTGGAACTGTCCGGGTACGCTCACGAACCCTTTGCCAGGGCCCTCGCTGCCCTGCACGGTACCGAGCGATACCAGCAGGCCTCCCGGCTGGTGCGTGGCGAGGCCGGCTGGCCCGGTCTGGGGCCGGCCATGGACGGGCCCGCGCATCAGGCCCTGCAACTGGCCTACGAGAAGGCCTGGCAGGCCCGGGCAACGGCCCGTCAGACCGACAAAGTTGCGCAGGATCATTGTCCGGGAACGGCTTCTCGCGCATAGTTACATCCATCCAACATTCATTCTTCAGGAGGCTCCCATGTCCGATACCGGTCCTGTCATCGCCGCCCTTGATCTGAAGGGCCAGTTCAAGCTGGTGGCCGAGGTGGCCAGCACCCTCGCCAACTGCCTGGATGCCCCCCTGCAGCTGGTTACCGTCTATGATGAAACCCGGCTGGGCGCCATCAACGAGTTCGGCATGGGGCTCAACAAGACCCTGCAGCTGGAGGAAAAGGAACTCAGCGAAGAGCTGCAACTGCGCCAGATCATCGAACAGCGCCTGGGTCTGGAGGGCGAGGCACGCGAGCAGGTCGTCATCCTGGAAAGCCCCAAGGTGGCCCAGAAACTGGTCGAGCATGCCGAATCGACAGGTGCCAGCATGATTGTGATGGGCCAGCCGCGTTCGCGTTTCGGCTCGGTGGCCGTGGCCGTTTCGCGCAATGCGCCCTGTGATGTGCATATCGTCCGTACCGAGGGCGAAGACTGAACCGGGAAACATGGCACGGCCGACCGGACAGCCGGCCGTACCCCTTGAACCACGGCCATTTGCCAGCATGTTGTAGGGGAAACCATGACAACCAGACAACCAGCAACGGGGCAATCGACATGAAAAAGACCTGGATACTCGTGGCCGACAGCAGCAAGGCCCGCCTGTTCACCGTGGAGACCGCTTCGGGGCCGCTCGTCGAGGTGCGCGACTTCATGCACCCGGAAGCCCGCATGCACGAAAAGGAGCTCACGACCGACCTGCCGGGCAAGCATCGCAATGACACCGGCGTGGGTGCACACGGCTTCGAGCAGGAAGTGGAACCCAAGGAGCAGGAGGCCATTCGCTTTGCCCATGAGCTCGCCGCATTCCTCGACAAGGCCCGCAACGAGCATGGCTACGAGCAGCTGGTCGTGGTGGCCGCACCCAAGTTCCTCGGACATCTGCGCGAGGCCCTGCCGGCACCGGTACGCAACCTGGTACGCCTCGAAATCGACAAGAACCTGGTCGGCCAGTCGCCCGAGGACATCCGCAAGCACCTCCCGGAGTACCTGCCCAACGGGTGAGCCGGCTATACTCGTGGCTCGGGACATCAGGGAGCGTGCCAGAGGGCCATGAGTCTCTTTCAGCGGCTGTTTCCGGGCCTTGCATCACGCAGGAACGGGAACCCTACAGCAAAAGGCACCGACAGGGCGGCAGGCGAACCGCCCTGGTTTCGGGTTTGCGGTCCGGGCGCACCCACCCCGAGGGAAATCGACAGCCGCTTCGTGGGCCTGCTGCTCGGGGTCAATTCCCTGATCGACATCGACCTCAACCCCTTTGAGCTCGAGGTCCTGGAGCGCTTCGACAAGCTCCTCTCCAGCCGCCAGCTCGATGCCCAGTTGCTGCCCCGCCTCCCCGGACTGATACCCGGCCTGCTGGCCATGCTGCGCCGGGGAGAATCCTCCGCAGCCGAGATTGCCGCCGAGATCGCCCGTGACAGCGCGCTGGTCGCCGATGTGCTGCGGCTGGCCAACAGCCCCTGGTATCGGATTGGCCGCCCGGTGGAGTCCCTGGAGCAGGCCGTCGTCCATCTGGGCGAGGAGGGTATTCGCCAGGTCATCGCCACCGCGGCCTTCCGCCCCCTGTTTCGCTGTGACCGCAAGGCCGGGCATTTTGCCTGCCTCGGCATTGGGGCGCTGTGGCAGCAGAACATCCTCGTTTCCCGCGCAGCGGACTGCATCGCCCGCAGCGAGAATGCCAACCGTTTCCAGGCCTTCCTCGCGGGCCTGCTCAGCAGCACCGGGCTGATGATCCTCGTCCATGTCATGGATCGTCACTTTACCGGCAGTCATGCGCCCCGTTCCCTGCTGTTCAGCGAACACCTGCTGCTGGCCAGCCGGCGACTCTCCACCCGGGTTGCCTCCGAATGGGACATGCCTGCCGAGGTCGTGCACATGCTAGAGGAGCAGGCACGCAGCCAGGAAATGGCCGCCCTTTCCACCGCCGGGCAGATCCTGTTCGTGGCCGAGAAGATGGGCCGGCTGCACGCCCTCAAGGAGTCCGGACGCTATGCCGGGCGCTACGACGAGGTGAGCTGCCAGATCGACCACGGCATCGCCGACAACAGCAGCCACTGCTTCGAACGGTTGCGCGAGCTCGGGAGCGCGCTCGAGTGAGGGCCGTGCAGATCCTGCTGCCTCTGCTGCTTCTCCTGGCAGGGTGTAGCGGGCGCTCACCCGCCCCGCCCGAGCGACCTGCCGAACTGCCCGAACTTGACCAGGTCCAGGCCCTGTTGCAACAGGCCAGGCCGCCCCCCGGAGTGCAGTTTGTCATCCGCGAACATGACGAGGAGGCACTGGACTGGCTGCTGCCACGCATACGCTGGTACGTCTTCCAGTTGCATCAGCGCTGGCCCGAGCTGCATGTGGCCATCCTGGCGCATGGCGAGGAGATTGCCGGACTTGCCCCGCCCCGTGCCTCGCCCGCCATCCTCCGGCAGGCACGGGCACTGGTGCTGCAGCAAGGGGTGGACTTCCATGTCTGCGGCGCGCAGGCACACGACATGGGGCTTGCCGAGGCAGACTTCCCGGCGTTCATCGATGTGGTGCCCTATGGCCCCAGCCTGATCCGCGACTACAACGACCTCGGCTATGCCCTGATCGACATGGAGCTCACCTGGTAGTGCCCTCTGCCGGCACGTAGCCGTCGGTAAGCGTCTTGAGGAAGGCCACGATATCGTCCACTTCCTGATCGCTCAGCCCAAGGTTGCCCAGCTCCTCCGTGTTCATCGTGGCAGGCACTTCCGGCGGGCCCCAGCGCTCCGGCTCCAGGTC
>RFHG01000208.1 GCA_003696465.1 Gammaproteobacteria bacterium
CCGACAGGCTGGGCGTGCCATTCGGGCTTGGGGCGGCTAGTGCCGGGCCCATGAAGGGCGGCCTCATGCGCGGCGAAAGCAATGTGCCGGATGAGCGCTATGGTCATGGCCGAGGAGATCTGGGGCCCGTTGTCTGGGAATGGCCGGGCTATCCCGGCAAGAGCCTGAGCTGGCAGGCACGCAACAGGAAGGTGCCGAAAAATTATTCGGGGTTGCAGGACTATTACGGCCTGCCGGGCGAGGCCGAATATTACGGCGCCGGATTCATGGCCCCGCATCTGATTGTGGGCGTGGTGCTGGATGCCGACCGGGTACCAAAGTCGAAGACCACGGGCCGGCTGGACATGCCGCGCAAGCTGGCCGGGCCGGATGGGGGCCAGATTGCGGCCATTGCCAAGGCCCGGGTGGAGTTCAGTCGTCCGCGTGATCTGGGCTATTTCGCGCGCAGCGATGGCGCCACGGAAACGGCCAACGCCTTCAATCCCTACTGGACGGCACGGCTCGAGGACACGCTGTTTGCCGATCGGGTGATGGCACTCGCAATCCAGCAGGAGGAGCGGTGGTATCCGGACATCACCCTGCCCGACATTCCCGGCATCAACTACGATGCCATCGCCTCCAGCCTGGGGATCCGCTGATGGGCAGGCATGGACAGCAGGGCCAGGCAATGACCGAGTTCGTGGTCACGGCGAGCCTCGTGCTGGTGCCGCTGTTTCTGATGGTGCCGCTCATCGGCAAGTACATCGACATGCGTCAGAGCGCCATCCAGGCGGCGCGTTACCAGGTCTGGGAATATACGGCCTGGTACGACGACCAGTGGTATCGCAGTCAGAACGACCGCTACTTCCAGGGATTTGACGATTATGCACGGTTGCCGCGCAAGACGCCGGAACAGATCCGGCGCGAGGCGCGCAATCGGATTTATGCCCGGGGCGATGTGCCCATCGAGGGGAATGACGGCGGGGACTGGGAGGATGAGCGCCTCCGCCCCCTGTGGCACGACCATACCGGCATGGCCCTCTATGACGGGCGTGCCGACGAGGTGGCCCCGGGGCCGGATGGCCCCGGAGCGACACCCAAGGGTAATGGCGTATTCGCCGGGGTCTATCGCGCATTGTCGATGCTCTTTTCCGGCATCAGCAGCGTGGTCCATTTCGTTACCGGTGACGGCTTTTACATGATGGCCGACAGTGGTCACTACGATGCGGGCCTGGTGCTCGAGGCCAGTGCCGGCCCACGGCTCGGTGACGAGATGCTCATCTGCTTCAATGCGAGCTGCACGGATGATACCCCCCTTTCGATGCAGGCCAGCGCCGGGCTGCAGACCCTGGGCTGGAGCGGCGGTGGTCCGGCTGCGGTCGAGAGCCAGCAGCGCGGCCTGCTGGTGACCGCCATGCTCGACAGGGTGGTCAATTCCGGTCCGATCAACCTGCAAACTCTGGCCTCCGGGATACTGCTCTCGCCCGAATTGAGAGGGGACTCTCTCAAGTTCGGCCACCTCGTGCCCGATGCCGTTCCCAACGAGCGCATCGGCAATCCTGATCCCTCCTGCGACGGGACCTATTGCGGGGCGGTGCCGTGATGCGTCGGATTCTGTCATTGCTGATTGTACTGGCGGTACCGCCCTTGCAGGCGGAGGTTCCGCTGGCACCCGGTCTCCGGATGATCGCGCTGGCCAGGGAGATGCACTGGAACGGCATTCCCATGCAGGTGCAGCACTTTACCAGCCGCAAGCCGCCCGAGCAGGTGCTGGGCTGGTATCGGCAGAAGTGGCAGGTCGAGCGCAACGGAGAATCCGTGCCCATGTGGGTGGAAACCAAGCTCGAGCCCTGGACCCTGCTGACCCACCGCGAGGGCGATTACATGCAGACGGTACAGATCCGTAGCGGTGCCGAGGGCTCGGAGGGCTGGCTGGGCGAGATACGCCTCAGTGACCTCGAGCGGGCCGGGAATGCGCGCCTGGCTGCGGATTTTCCGCGCATGCGCGGCTCGGAACTGATCAATGATCTGCGCACGAAGGACATTGGGCAGAAGGGGGCGGTGATTCTGCTGCGCAACGGTTTCTCCGTGGCATCCAATGCCAGTTTCTATCGCGAGCACTATGTGGGGCGGGGCTGGCATGTGGACGCCGACATGCCGGTGGCCGGAGGCCATCTGCTGGTATTCCGGCGCGGGCCGCAGGAAATCAACATCACCATCAGTGAAGGAGACGATGGCCGCCGCTATGTGGTGGCCAATCCGGTCTCGCGGGGGTTGTTGCCATGATGCGGGCACTCCGCCAGCGCGGTCAGGCCATGATCGAGTACACCATCGTGGTGGGCGCGGTATTCCTGGCACTGGCGGCCACGCAGCTCGAGCCGGGCGAGCAGAACATGGACGGTCTCCTGTCTGCGATGAAGGAACACGGTCGCGCCTACAGTTATGCCGTGTCGCTGTCGGACATTCCCGACAGCGAGGACCCGGAAACCATCAAGGCCGAACTCATTGCCGCCGGTGTTCCACCGGAAAAGGCCGACATGATGGCCCATCCCGACAAGTACTGGCAGGAATTCAACAAGTCACGGCAGTTCGACATACCGCTGGTGGGCAGCTATGACATCCGCCCCACCGATGTGCTGGACGTTTTCTGACGGCCCGCTCCCCCAACAAATCAAAAACGAAGGAATGAACACATGCTCCCCAGATTCCTGACCAACCGGACCACGGCCATGCTGGTGCTGGCTGCGGTCATTGGCCTGGTTGCCGCCGGGCTCGCCGTGCTCTATCTCAAGGCCCGTGAGGCGGCCCTGCTCGAGGAGCTGAGGCCCAGGGTGAAGCAGGTGGCCGTGGTCGTGGCCAAGCAGGACCTGCCTGCCGGCACGGTGATCTCCACATCGAACATGGCCGTGATGAAGGTCAAGCCCGAACAGGCCCATCCCGAATCCATCTCGCCGGACCAGTTCGACACGGTCAAGGGGCGCTATCTGGCCGAACCGCTGGCCTCCGGGCGGCAACTGCTGCGCAGCCAGGTAACGGGGGAGTTTCCGCAGGACTTCTCGGACACGGTACCGGTCAAGCGTCGGGCCATGACCATTCAGGTGGACGAGATCAATTCCTTCAGTGGCCTGCTGCGTCCGGGCGATCGCATCGACCTTTTTGCCAATCTGCCCCCGGCCGTCAGCGGTGGCCAGATAGAAAGCAGCTTCATCAGCCCCGTGGTGCAGAACGTGGAGGTGCTGGCCACGGGCAAGGAGGCGGCGCGTGACTACCGCGAGCGCATGCTGCTGATCGAGGGTGGGGTGCGCCAGCGTGTCCCGGACCAGTACACCAACATCACGGTCAATGTCACCCCGCGCGAGGCGGCGCTGCTGGCCGCGGCACAGGACAAGGGTGATCTCATTGCCCTGCTGCGCAATCGCAAGGACGACGGCAAGGCAGACTTCGAGCGCATGACCCCGCAGGAGCTGCTGGCCTACGCACGCCAGCAGGCCGAGGAGGAGCGGTTGCGGCGCAAGGCGGAAGAGCGTCGGTCGATGTCGGTCGAACAAGGCGAAGACGGCCGGCTGGTCACGGCATCCGGCGTGAAGCTCAAGGCCGACTGTCTCAAGCTCGATGCCAATGGCGACATGATCAATCCCAACGGGGTCAACCTGAATGCCATCGAGGGCCTGAACACGAACGACGAGGGCGAGTTCGTCACCGCCAGCGGCAAGGTGGTCGACCCGTGCACCTTCCGGGTCAACAAGGACGGTGTCATCGTTACCGAGGGGGGTGAGGTGCTTGTCGGCAAGGGAGGGCGCAAGCTCGAACCGCAGCCCATCGACAACGGCGACGGCACCGTAACCCTGCCGAACGGACAGACCGTGGCTGAAGAGAATGTGATCCGCGATGCCAACGGCAAGGTCATCGGCGTGCGTGACCCGGAAACCGGTACCGTGACGCTCAACAATGGCAAGAAGGTGCCGGCCGACAGCCTCGTGATCGACCCGGAAACGGGTGCCGTGGTGGGCGTGAAGGGCCCGAATGGCAAGGTCAATGTACCGGGCGTGGGTGAGGTGCCGCCCGAGGCCATAGGCAAGACCCGCGATGGCGCGCCGGCGGTCAAGCTGACCTGTGACAAGAAGGGCGTTTGCCGCACGCCGGATGGCAAGGTGGTCGATCCTTCCATGATCGAACGCGATGCGGACGGCAATCCGGTGGTGTCGATGAGCAATCTGGCGAAAAAGGCCGAGGCCGAGGCCGGTGCGCAGTCGAGCATGCCCGCCTACATTGAGTTGATCATCGGCGGCAGCAGCAAGGATGGCGCGGCCAAGGTCACCAACCTGCCGGTGCTGAAATGAACAGGGGAAACAACATGAACAAGGTAACCACCATGCGTACCGGAATGCTGTTGCTCATGCTCTGCCTGCTGCCCTTGCAGGCCTGGGCCAAGCGGGAGTTCTATCACCTCTATGTGGGCGAGGTGCGGGTGCTCAATGTCTCTGATATCGAGCGGGTGGCCGTGGGCAATGGCAAGCTGCTCAGCACCCAGATCCTCAAGAACGGACAGCTCGTCATCCTGCCGGAAAAGCCGGGCATGACCCAGGTCTACATCTGGAACAGCAAGGGCAGGCAGCGTCGCCTCACGGTGCAGATCACCAAGGATGATTCAAACACCCTGTCGCGCGAAATTCGCACCCTGCTGTCGCAGGTTCCTGGCGTCAATGTGACCACGGTGGGCGGAAAGGTCGTACTGGCCGGTCAGGTGGACAAGCAGTTCAAGCCAATCCTGGCTGCGGTGGCACAGCAGTATCCGGGCGTCGTCAACCTCACCACCGATGGCGGTGTGGGCGACCAGAAGATGATCTACATGCGCGTGAAGATCACCGAGTTCAATACCAACCGCCTGGATGAACTGGGCATCAACTGGACCAACAAGATCAACGGCCCGGCACTGGGGCTGGCCAACGAGTTCGCGACCCAGGATGCGCGAGCCAACGGGGTATCCGTGCTCAATGCACCGAATCAGGCGCAGTTCAACGGAGGCAGTTCTTCTGCGACCACGGCTGCAGGTGGTCCGCTGGGCTACTTTGGTATTGCCAGCGAGATCTCGTCGCGCATCAATCTGGCGGTCAACAGCGGGGACGCACTGATTCTCGCCTCGCCCGTCCTCAGTACGCGCAGTGGCGGCGAGGCCGAGTTCCTGTCCGGTGGCGAGGTGCCCCTGCCCTCGACCAATACCACCGGCCAGTCGAATGTCGAGTTCAAGGAGTTCGGTATCAAGCTCAAGATCAAGCCGGTGGCCAATGACTCGGGGGTCATCCAGGCCAATGTCGAGACCTCCATCAGTACCGTGGATCAGAGCCTGGCCGTGAACAACATTCCGGGATTTCGCACCCGCAAGACCCAGGCCGACATTTCCATCCATGATGGCGAGACGCTGGTCATATCCGGACTGGTGAACAGTCAGACGGCCAAGGACATCAGCGGAGTTGCCTGGCTCCAGGACTTGCCTGTACTCGGGCCATTGTTCCGTTCCACGACCTTCCGTAACGAGAAGAGTGAACTGGTGATCTTCGTCACGCCGCGCGTGGTGGATCCGGACTCCGATGTCAATCAGGCGGCGCTGGAGCGGGCCGAACAGCTCAAGGAGCGATTCTTCAAGGCCATCGATAAATCGGCCGACATTCTGGACTAGGAGGCGGGCATGTTCGATATCGTCATCAAGACCGACAAGGGCAAGCTGCTCGATCGCATACGCTGCAACGCCCGCAAGGCCACCCTGGGCAAGGGGCGCGACAACCTGGTGCAGTTGCGCGGCTGGCGCATCGCGCCGATTCATGCCCAGGTCGAACAGACGGAAAAGGGCATCTATATCGAAAACCGCTCGGATGCCGCCGGCACTATCCTGGTGAATGGCGTCAAGGCCGATCATTACGGGCCGCTGCGTGCATCCGACGAGATCGCCATCGGCAGCTATCGCCTGCATGTCGGCATCGCCGAAGAGGATGCACTGGCCGAGCGTGCGGAAAGCGAGGACGCAGCCCCCGAGTCCGTGGATCCGCTGATGCAGACCTTCGTTGGCCATGTGGCCGTACAGGACGAACAGGGCGATGAACAGACCCTGGACAAGGAGGCGCTGATCGGTAACGAGATGCGCTTCCTGTGGCGCAACCGGGTGCATCAGGAAATCCTGCTGCGCATGGATCTGCGGCGCGTCGATGTCGGCACCATGGACGATGACGAGCTGCGCGCCAATGTGCAGAAACTGGTCGACGAGATCATCACCGAGATGTCGGATGCCATCCCCGAGAGTGTGGATCGCAAGCGGCTGGCAGAGGACGTGCTCAACGAGGCCATTGGCCTCGGCCCGCTCGAGGATCTGCTGGCCGACGAGTCGGTGACCGAAATCATGGTCAATGCGCACGATGACATCTACATCGAAAAGGATGGCCGCCTGCAAAAGAGTGATGTCACCTTCAGCAGCGACAATGCGGTGATGTCGGCCATCGAGCGCATCGTGTCGCCACTCGGCCGCCGTATCGACGAGAGCTCGCCGATGGTGGACGCGCGGCTCAAGGACGGCTCGCGGGTCAATGCCATCATTCCCCCGCTGGCCCTGCGCGGCCCCACGCTTACCATCCGCAAGTTCTCCAAGAAAAAACTCACCGCCGAGGACATGATGGCCTACGGCTCGCTCAACGAGGCCATGGTGGAGTTCCTGCGGGTGGCCGTGGAACAGCGCAAGAACATCATCATTGCCGGCGGTACCGGATCGGGCAAGACCACCCTGCTCAATGTCATGTCCAATTTCATCCCGCCCAGCGAGCGGGTGATCACGGTGGAGGACGCGGCCGAACTCAAGCTCAATCAGCCACACGTGGTGTCACTCGAGGCGCGTCCGCCCAATGTCGAGGGCAAGGGTGCCATTCCCATCCGCGAGCTGGTCAAGAACTGCCTGCGCATGCGCCCCGACCGCATCGTGGTCGGCGAGTGTCGCGGTGGCGAGGCACTGGACATGCTGCAGGCCATGAACACCGGTCATGACGGTTCGCTCACCACGGTGCATGCCAACAGCCCGCGCGATGTGATCGCCCGCCTCGAGGTGATGGTGATGATGGCCGGCATGGAGCTTCCGGCCAGCGCCATCCGCGAGCAGGTGGCCTCGGCGGTGGACCTGATCGTGCAGCAGAGCCGTTTTGCCGACGGCACGCGCAAGGTCACGCACATCACCGAGGTGACCGGTGTCGAAAGTGGCGTGGTCAGCATGCAGGACATCTTCCTCTACCGGCAGGAGGGCTTCGACGGTGACGGGAACGTGGTCGGGCATTTCGAGGCCACCGGCGCCATACCCCAGTTCTACGAGGATCTGCGGGCACGCGGCATCGGCGTCAACATGGAGATCTTTCGCTGATGCTCATGAACCTCGTCAGCGGCTCCTCGCTGCTGCTGGTGGCGGGCCTGGTCTTCGTGTCGGCCTCGCTGGCCGGATGGGTGCTGGTGCGGGAGATGCGCCGGGCCATGGACGAGTACCGCCGCACCTTCGTCGACGAGGCCGATACGCGACTGTCGGACATGTTCGTGTTCCTCGACCCGCGCCAGCTGTTCTGGTTCAACATGATCTCGCTGGTGGTGCTGCCGCTGATGGCCTGGCTGCTCACCGGCGATCTGCTGGTCGCGCTGGTCTTCGCCGCGGTGCTCGGCGGCCTGCCATGGCTCATGTGGCGACACATGCGCAAGAAGCGGCTGGAGCGGATCGAGCAGCAGTTGCCCGATACCTTGATGATGATCGCCGGTGCGCTCAAGGCCGGTGCCAGCCTCAATGTCGCACTGGAGGGTGCCAGCCGCGATACCGGGCCGCCCATCAGCCAGGAGCTGAGCCTGTTCCTGCGCGAGCAGCGCATCGGCGTGGATTTCGACGATGCCCTGCGACACATGGAACGCCGCGTCCCGCTCAATGACTTCCAGATGGTGGTCTCGGCCCTGCGCATTGCGCGCGAGGTGGGCGGTAACCTGGCCGAGATCCTCGATACGCTGGGGCAAACCCTGCGCCGCAAGGCGGCCATGGAGGGCAAGATCGAGAGTCTCACCGCCCAGGGCAAGATGCAGGGGCTGGTCATGACCGGCCTGCCGCTGCTGCTGGGATTGCTGCTGATGTGGATGGAGCCCGAGGCCATGGGCAAGCTGTTCACCACGCCGGCCGGCTGGGCCACGCTGGGCGTCATTGCGGTAATGGAGACCCTGGGCTACCTGTTCATCCGCAAGATCACCACCATCGATGTGTGAGTGCAGGCCATGAGTGAGTTGCTGTTCAGTTCCGCGGTACTCGGCACCGGCATCGCCACCTTTCTGTTCTTTGCCGGCCTGTTCCTGCTCGCCGCCAGCGTCCCGGACGAGGATCGCAGCTGGATGGATCCGCTGCCGACCTGGCTCAAGTTTTTGTGGCCGCCGATCAAGGTGATCGCCTGGTACATCGGCTCCAATCTGCCGCCGGACTATCTCGACCGCATCGACCGCCAGTTGCTGCGGACCGGAGCCTCCTTCCTGATTACTGCGGAGCAGTTCTTTGCCCTGCGCGTGGTGATGGCCATTCTGGTTCTCCTGATTACCGTGGTCCTGATGGAGGCGGCCGGTTTCTTCGAGCCGCTGTTCATCCTGCTGGCCCCCATCGCCGGCTGGTTCTTTCCGCTGGTGTGGCTTTCGGACATGCGCAAGCGGCGCGAGCGCGAGATCATCAAGCAGCTCCCGGTGTACCTGGATTTTCTGACCATGGCGGTCGAGGCCGGGCTCAACCTCACCGGCGCCCTCCAGCAGGCCATGGACAAGGGACCCAAGGGCATGATCCGCAGCGAGTTCGGCATCGTGCTGCGCGACCTGCGTTCCGGACTCAGCCGGGCCGATGCCTTCAAGCGCCTGGCCGAACGCATCGACCTGCCCGAGGTGACGGGCTTCGTCAATTCCATGATACAGGCCGAGCGCATGGGCTCGAGCATGGCGGCCACCCTGCGGGTGCAGGCCGAGCAGCGTCGTACCGAGCGCTTTCAGCGGGCCGAGAAAATGGCCATGGAGGCCCCGGTCAAGCTCGTGTTTCCGCTGATTGCCTTCATCTTCCCGGTGACCTTCATCATCATCGGTTTCCCGCTGGTGATGAAGTTCCTCAACGAGGGCATACTGTGAAGCGGCTGGCCGTCTATCACGAGGGGCAACTGCTGCTCGACCGGGTGGAGCTGGCCGACCGCGCCTGGCAGCGCATGCGCGGGCTGCTGTTTCGGCCCTGCCCGGAGGCTGATGGCGGCCTGCTCATTCGCCCCTGCAACTCGGTGCACATGTTCGGCATGCGCTATCCGCTGGATGTGGTGTTTCTCGACCGTCAGGGCATCATCCTGCGTGCGATCGAGGGGCTGAGACCCTGGCGCGCGGCCTGGGCGCCACGGGCCCACGCGGCGCTGGAACTGGCGGCCGGCAGCATCGCGCGCCTGCAACTTGAAGGAGGCATGCAACTCACATGGCAGGAAGTGGCCTGAAAACGCTCATGATCCTGATGCTGGCCGGCGTGCTGGCTGCCTGTGCCACGCCCGGCGACCGGCA
>RFHG01000209.1 GCA_003696465.1 Gammaproteobacteria bacterium
GCCTATGCCAAGGCCGCGGCCAGCGCGCTGGTGGCCCACAGCGAGCTGGATGCCGAGGCCATCGTGCGCGAGGCGATGAGGATCGCCGCCAACATCTGCGTCTATACCAACGACCAGCTGACGGTCGAAACCATTAACCGGGAGAGCTGAGCGTGAGCCAGACCATGACCCCACGGGAAATCATCTCGGAGCTCGATCGCTTCATCATCGGCCAGGACGACGCCAAGCGCGCCGTGGCCATTGCGCTGCGCAACCGCTGGCGCCGCCAGCAGGTGGAGTCGCCGATGCGCGAGGAGATCACGCCGAAGAACATCCTGATGATCGGGCCGACCGGCGTCGGCAAGACCGAGATCGCCCGCCGGCTGGCCAGACTTGCGAATGCGCCGTTCATCAAGGTCGAGGCCACAAAGTTCACCGAGGTCGGCTATGTCGGTCGCGATGTTGAAACCATCATCCGCGACCTGGTCGATACCGCCGTGAAGATGGTGCGCAGCGAGCATCTGGTCCGGGTTCAGGCACGCGCCGAGAAGATCGCCGAGGACCACCTGCTGGACATCCTGATGCCGCATCCGGTCAGCCCCGGCGGCCCGGTCGCCACCGACAGCGGCACGAGCGAGTCTCGCGAGAAGATGCGACGCAAGCTCAGAAACGGCGAGCTCGACGAACGCCAGGTCGAGATTGAGGTCGAACAGTCGCCGACGATGCCGATGATGCAGATCTTCTCCAATCAGGGCACCGAGGAGATGGATCTGAAGGACATGCTCGGCAACCTGATGGGCGGTCGCCGCAAGACCAAGCGCATGAATGTGGCCGATGCGCTGAAGGTCATCCAGCAGCAGGAGGCGGACAAGCTGCTGGACATGGATGCGATCAAGGAGGAAGCCATCCGGCGCGCCGAGAACGACGGCATCGTCTTCCTCGATGAGATGGACAAGATCACGCACCGCGACAGCCATGGACCGGATGTTTCGCGCGAAGGCGTGCAGCGCGATCTGCTGCCACTGGTCGAGGGCACGACCGTCAACACCCGCTATGGCCATCTGAATACCGACCATATCCTGTTCATCGCGTCGGGCGCCTTCCACCTGGCCAAACCCTCGGACCTGATCCCGGAGCTGCAGGGGCGCTTTCCGATCCGCGTGAACCTGAACGCGCTGGGCGAGGAGGAGTTCCGGCGCATCCTGGTCGAGCCCGAATCGTCGCTGACGCGCCAGTATGCGGCGCTGCTGCATGCCGAGGGGGTGCGGCTGGAGTTTGCCGATGACGGCATCGGCGAGATCGCGCGCGTGGCCGTGCAGGTCAACGACAAGACCGAGAACATTGGCGCGCGGCGCCTGCATACATTGCTGGAGCGGGTGCTCGACCAGATCAGCTTCGAGGCC
>RFHG01000210.1 GCA_003696465.1 Gammaproteobacteria bacterium
CGCCCCTTCGTGGTCATCAACTGCGCCGCCATTCCCGAGGGCCTGCTCGAGGCGGAGCTGTTCGGCTACACCCGCGGCGCCTTCACCGGCGCCTACCAGGACCAGGACGGCAAGTTCGTCCAGGCCGACGGCGGCACCATCTTTCTTGACGAGATCGGCGATCTCCCCTTTGGGCTGCAGGCCAAGCTGCTGCGTTTCCTCGAAGACCGGGTGGTCGAGCGCATCGGCGAGAAAAAGGGACGCACGGTCGATGTGCGCGTGCTGGCGGCCACCAACTGCGATCTGGAAGACCGAATCCGCAAAAACCAGTTCCGCCAGGATCTCTTTTTCCGCCTCAACGGCTTCACCATCACCCTGCCGCCTCTACGCAACCGCGGTGAGGACGTGGTACTCATTGCCCGCTACCTACTGCAGAAACACCGGCCCAACACCCCGGACGCCCCGCACGCTTTTTCACCGGCCGCCATCGAGGCCCTGCGGCGGCACAACTGGCCGGGCAACGTGCGCGAGCTGATCAACCGGGTGCGCCGGGCCATGGTCATGGCCACAGGGGGCGTCATCGAACCCGCCGACCTGGAGCTGGCCGAGACAGGCGGACCACTGGCGGCCACCGACCTGCGCACTCAGGTCAACCTGACCGAGCGGGAGATGATCCTCGCCGCCCTGCGGGAAAACGGCGGTAACGTCGCCCGCACCGCCCGCAGTCTCGGCATCAGCCGTCCGGCCCTCTACGACCGCTTCCGCAAGTACGACATCGACCCTCACCTGCTGAAAAACCGCAGCCACTGATCCAACCACCGGAACGAAATGTCAGTAACAGCCCCGGCCCGGAACCAGATCCGGGGCTGTTTTGACAGGCCCCGTCGGCCCCCTCCGACACCTGTCGGACGGCACCGACACCGGCTGTCGGACGTCAACACATTGAAATCTCTTGCCTTTCTTCACCATCCCCCAACCTGCCGTCTCCAGACTGTCAGACACTCCGACACCAGACAAGCCGACAAACACCCTAACCTACTGTAATTACGGATATTTCTTCCAGAGGCACGATCGTTGCGAATCATTCAGCACAAGCGAGAGTGTACGGAAAGGACCAACCATGCGCGCACTGTTCATCAGCCTGATTCTGCTTGCTCTGCCCACCCTCGCGATGGCGGCGGAAGGGGGCAATTTCGGCAGTTCCGGCCGTGACATCGGTCCAGACATGGTCGGCCTGCAGGTCGATGACGCCGGACTGAAAAACATTCGCGGCC
>RFHG01000211.1 GCA_003696465.1 Gammaproteobacteria bacterium
CGGAAAGGACTCCATCATACGGCTCCTGCTCCGCTTAAGGCCTGCGCCCGCGCACAATGCCGATGCCGTTGGGCAGCTCCAGCGGCAGGCGCCCGATGTCCACCAGTCCGGCCCGCTCCATCATGGAGACCAGCTCCGGCTCGCTGTAGGCCTGGCCGCCGGGGGTGCCGAGAAGCATGTTCAGGGAAAAGAGCGCCGGAAACTCCGGGCCGCAGCGATCGGCATCGAGGATGAATTCCTGCACCAGCAGCATGCCGCCGGGGGCCAGCGCCTCGGCGGCACGACGCACCACGGCCGCCGCCTGCTCCGGAGGCTCCCCGTGCAGCACCTGGGACAGCCAGGCGACATCGCAGCCGGCGGGCAGCTCATCGCTGGTGAAATCCCCGGCGACAAAGGCGATGCGGTCGGCAAGGCCGAAGCGTGCCACGGTCTGTTCGGCAAAGGGGCGCGTGGTCGGTAGATCGAAGATGACCGCGGTCAGATCCGGGTTGGCCAGACAGAACTGAATCGCCCAGGTGCCGGGCCCACCGCCCAGGTCGAGCAGCTTCCCGCGTCCGGCCAGATCGATGTACGGCACGACCTTCGGCGCGCTGAGCATGGCGAGGTTGAACATCCCCATCAGAAAGCTTTCGCGTTCCTGCTCTCTCGGTTCATGGGAGACCCGGTCGCGCACCGGCGCGCCTTGGCGCACCGCCTCGTCCAGGCGCGCCCAGCCCGGCACCAGGTGATGGTGGTGCAGAATCATGTGCCCCAGATAGTCTTCGGAATCGCGCGCCAGCCAGCGTTTTGCCGCATCGGTCGCGGCAAAGGCATCCGCCTGCCGCCGCAGAAGCCCCATGGCGACCAGCGCGCCGAGCAGCATCTCCAGGGCCCGTTCATTCAGGCCGAGAGATTGGGCCAGAGCTCCGGCCGTGTGCGGGCGCGCGCTTAAAGGACTGAACAGGTCGAGCTTGACGCCGGCGTGCAGGGCGCAGGTCGCCCAGTAGCTGCCGGAAAGCTTCAGCAGTTCGGCGGGATTCCAGTTGTGCTGTTCCATGGGAACCTCCCGGAGTCATGACCTGACCAGGCTAAGGCAAGATTACCACAAGCAACGCCCGGCCGGGGCGCCA
>RFHG01000212.1 GCA_003696465.1 Gammaproteobacteria bacterium
GCCTGATGCTGGGCCATGCCCTGATCGCCCCGGGCCGGCTGGGCCGCCTGCATGCCCTGCGCCTGCAGGCACGCAAGGCCCTGGATCTGCTCTGGGGCGTGGCCCTGATGTTTGTCGTGGCCGCCGCCATCGAGGCCTTCTGGTCGCCCCAGCCGGGCATCCCGGCAGTACTCAAATACACCGTTGGCGGGCTTCTGTGGCTGCTGGTGCTGGCCTACTTCCTGAGCGCGGGGCGGCATCGTGCAGCTTGACCGGCTCGTCATCCGCCTGCGCCCGCGTGGCCCCTGGGAGGCCATCGACCTCGGTGTGCGCCTGTACCAGCGGCACTTTACCGCCACGCTGTGGCCCTGGCTGCTGCTGGCCGTTCCCTTCGGAACCGTCATCGCACTGCTGTTCCCGCAACACGACTGGGTGCTGGCACTGCTGCTGTGGTGGCTCAAGCCCCTCTGGGACCGCCTGTTCCTGGCCGTGTACAGCCGCGGCCTGTTCGGCGAGCAGCCACGGCTGGCAGATACCCTGCGCCATTTCCGGGCCTCGCTGCGCCCCGGACTGCTGTGGCAACTCACGCTGGGTCGCTTCGATCCGCGCCGCAGCTTCACTCTGCCCGTGTATCAGCTCGAGCGGCTCGGGGGGCGCCGCCGGCGCACCCGCATCTCGGGGCTGGCCAGGCGGGCCGGCAGTCAGGCCGGATGGCTCACCCTGGTGGGCATCCATCTGGAATGGGTCGTTACCCTCGGGCTGTATGGCCTCATCCTCATGCTCCTGCCGGAGTCCCTGACCGAGGATCTGCTGGGCCAGTTCTTCAGTGACGAATCCCCGCTGTGGACGGGGATGCTCAGCAACGCTTCCTATGTCCTGGTGCTGGCCATTGTCGAGCCCCTGTACGTGGCCACCGGCTTCATGCTCTACATCAATCGCCGGGTCGAGCTCGAGGCATGGGATCTCGAGATCGGCCTGCGGCGGCTTGTGGATCGACTGGCGCCGGTGGCCAGGGCCGCTGCCCTGGTGCTGTTGGTCATTACGGTGCCGGCCGGCGGACTGCGCGCGGCCACCGAAGGCGCCGGTGACGAGACGCCGGAAAGGGTCATGCAGCAGGTGCTGGCCGACCCGGTGTTCGGCCACACCGAGGAGCGCACCTACTGGCTTCCGAAGTTCGACTTCCAGTTCAAAAAGGACGACAAGTCCACACCGGACGCCCCGCTCATCGACCGCATTCTGGTACTCGAGCTGCTGCGCGGGCTGCTGATCGCCCTCACTGCCGGTGCCCTGCTGTGGCTGCTCCTGCGCCTCGCCCGCCAGCCGCGGGACGGTGCTCCGGAGGAAACCCTGCCGCCGGAAGTGCTCATGGGACTGGACATCACGCCCGAGAGCCTGCCGGACGACCCCTTTGCCGAGGCCCGCAGGCTGTGGCAGGCGGGCCAGCAGCGCGCGGCACTGGCCCTGCTCTACCGCGCCACCATCAGCCGGCTGGTTCATGACCAGGGGCTGAGCGTGCAGGATGGCGACACCGAGGGCGACCTGCTGCGACGCAGCCGCCCCGTACTCGAGGCCGAGGCCTGGCACTGCCTGCAACAGCTGACACACGCATGGCAGCAGGTGGCCTATGCCCACGA
>RFHG01000213.1 GCA_003696465.1 Gammaproteobacteria bacterium
CCGCAGCGATGCGTTCGCGGACGGGTACCCGCGCAGCGGGCACGGGCCCGGGGTGCCCTTTCTTTGCCCACTTTCTTTGGGCAAGCAAAGAAAGTGGGGGCGCGCTCGCGCAAGCGAGTGTGCAACTTATTGATGAATGACGACTATCCTGAGCCCATTCATTTGCTGTCCCTGCACGCCGAAGATTTCATACCTGCTGCGCTGGTTCCTGTCTCCGGGCATGTTCTGAGGCACAAGGGTGCCCGGGTTCTGGATGTGGTGGCCCCGAAAGGAATGGGCACGAACAATAATAAGGGCAGGTATCAGAACAATACCCTTGGAGAACATCAGGGCGTATAGCCCGGAATGGCTGCCTCATCCACCTCGTCGATCTGCTCCGGCTCCAGGAACTGGCGTGCGTATTCCAGGTAGACCTTCTCTCGCACGAACACATCGAACAGGTCCGGGTCGATGTGCTGGTCCAGCTTCATCCTGCCCATGATCTGCAGGCACTCGCTGAGCTTCTTGCCCGGCTTGTAGGGCCGGTCCCGCGCGGTCAGGGCCTCGAAGATGTCGGCAATGGCCATCACCCGGGCCGGAATCGACATCTGCTCGCGGGTCAGCCCGCGCGGATAACCGCGCCCGTCCATGCGCTCGTGATGCCCGCCGGCATATTCCGGCACCCGCGCCAGGTGCTTGGGAAACGGCAGCGATTCCAGCATCTTGATGGTGGCCACGATGTGGTTGTTGATTACCTCCCTTTCCTCGGGAGTCAACGTCCCCTTTGGAATGCAGAGGTTCTTCACCTCGTCCTCATCGAGCAATGGCCTTTCCTCGCCATTGACCCGAATGGTCCGTCGGGCGATCTCCTGCACCCGCTGCTGGTCGCCCTCATCCATGAATTCGCCGCCGATGTTGGCCTTGCGCAGGAATTCGAGCTCTTCCTTCAGGACGGCTGCCTGTTCGGGGAGCGCCCCTTCCGGCCCGGGATCCACGCCCGCCTCGACCAACCGTGCGCGCAGGCGCTCGATCTCGGCATCACGCTGCAACAGCTCGTAGCGTAGCTCCACCTCGTGGATGCGGTCGTGGATGGTCTGCAGCTTGGTGGCCTTGTCCATCACCCACTCCGGGGTGGTGATCTTGCCGCAGTCGTGCAGCCAGGCCGCCACGCTGAGCTCATGGCGATCGGCCTCGTCCATGTGGAAGTCCTTCAGCGCCGGATGGTCGGAGCGTGCCGCCGCCTCGGCCAGCATCATGGTCAGCTCGGGCACACGCCGGCAATGGCCGCCCGTGTAGGGCGACTTCTCGTCGATGGCGGTGGCAATCAGGCGCACGAAGGAGTCGAACAGGGCATTGAGCTCGTCGATGAGCCGGCGATTGGTCAGTGCCACCGCGGCCTGGGAGGCCAGTGACTCGGCCAGTTGCTGCAGTTCCGGAGCAAAGGCCACCACCTGCCCCTGCTCATTGGTGGCATTGATGAGCTGCAGTACGCCGATGATGTCGTTTTCGTGGTTGAGCATAGGGATGGCCAGCAGCGACCGGGTCTGATAACCGCTCTGCTCGTCGAAACGGTGCGTGCCGCTGAAGTCGTAGCCTTCCGGCGCGTGATAGACATCGGGGATGTTGATCGTGCGGCGACGGTGGACGGCGCTGGTCACCACCAGCGACTCGACCGGCCGGCCCTCGGCATCGTGCAGGGCAATCGGCTCGAAGGTGGTGGGCCGGGCGGCCTCGCTCCACACATCAATACCAAGGCTGCGGTTGCCCATCACCTCGAAATTGAGCCGGTCGCCCTCCAGGGTATAGATGGTCCCGGCATCGGCCCCTACCAGATCCATCGCCCCCTCGAGGATCGTCTGCAGCAGACGACGCGTGTCGCGCTCGGCCGAAAGCGCGATACCAATGCGGTTGAGGCGCGCCATGCGCTCGAGCAACCGGCTCTTGTCGCCACTCATGGCCGATCCTCCACGGCATGTCGCCGCGACGCTCGCGCCCGTTTGGCCAAAAACTGCGACATGTCCGGTTTCCCTTTCGCCTGCTATCCTTTTATAGTAGCTGACTGAACCCAACTGACAACAACGATGACGGGTACACCACCGCATGACTGAAGGACTGTGGAGGGCAGACTGGATGACCGGCCTGCTGGTTGCGCTGCTGGTCATCGGTTCCGGGCTCCTGTTCGATACTTTCCAGGGAGTGGAGCTCGCAGCCTACGACTTCGGTGTTCGCCACAACACGGCCACCCCCTCCGACGACATTGTCATCATTGCCATCGACGATGCCAGTATCGAGCGTCTTGGCCGCTGGCCCTGGCCACGCACCCTGCACGCGCAGCTGCTCGACAGGCTGCGCGAGGGCGGTGCCCGCGTGGTGGCCACCACTGTTGCCTTTACCGAACCGCAGCGTGATCCCGGCCTCGACTATCTGCAGGCCCTGCTGCGCCAGCTGCGCGAATCCAGCATCGTCACGGTCGATGACGAGCTGCGCACCCTGGACGAACGGCTGCGGCAGCTCGACGAGGCAAATGCCCGGCTGGGGCGCAAGGCGCTGCCGCAGGTGAGCGAACTGCGGCAGTATTTTCTCGCCTCGAAACTGCGCAATCGCCTGGTTCCCGACATCAATGCCCTGGCACGCAAGCTGATCGAGGCCGAACAGGCGCTGGAAACCGATCGCCAGCTGGCCCGCAGCATTCAGCAGAACGGTCGGGTCCTGATGAACATGTTCGTCTTCACCGGCGTACCCCGGGGCAATCCGGAACACGACCTGCCGCCCTACATCAAGCGCAATGCGCTGACCCACATCGAGGACCGCATAGGTGCCATAGATGCCGGCCTGCTGCCACCGGCGATCATCGAGATCCTGCCGCCCATTCCCCAGCTCGGCAGCAAGGCCAACGGCATCGGTTATCTGGGTGCGGTGCGCGACATCGACGGCACGGTGCGCAGTGACGCGCTGGTCATGCACTA
>RFHG01000214.1 GCA_003696465.1 Gammaproteobacteria bacterium
CTTGAACTCGCCGCTGCCAAACTGCTCCGCGGACACCTTCGTCAGCGCCGCCGTCAGCGTCGTCTTGCCATGGTCCACGTGACCAATCGTTCCCACATTCACATGCGGCTTCGTGCGTTCAAACTTTTCCTTGGACACGGCTTCGATACCTCTTCAGCTGTCGGTTCTGCCCCTGGCGCCGAGCGGCGATCAGGAGGCCTTCTTGATCACGGCCTCGGCGATATTGGCAGGCGCCTCGGCATATTTCTCGAATTCCATTGCGTAGTTCGCGCGACCCTGGGTGGCGGAACGCAGATCGGTGGCATAGCCGAACATCTCGGCCAGCGGCACCTCGGCACGGATGATCTTGCCAGCCGGACCGTCTTCCATCCCCTGCACGATTCCGCGACGACGGTTGAGATCGCCCATCACGTCACCCATGTACTCCTCCGGCGTGACCACCTCGACCTTCATGATCGGCTCGAGCAGCACGGGGTCGGCCTTCAGGGCGCCTTCCTTGAAGCCCATGGAGCCGGCGATCTTGAACGCCATCTCCGAGGAGTCCACATCGTGGTAGGAACCATCGAACAGGGTCACCTTGACGTCCACCACCGGATAGCCGGCAAGCACGCCATTCTCCATCTGCTCGACCACACCCTTTTCCACCGCCGGGATGTATTCGCGCGGGACCACACCCCCCACGATGGCATTCTCGAACTCGAAGCCGCCACCCTCGGGCAGAGGCTCGAGCCGCAGCCAGACATGACCGTACTGACCACGACCACCGGTCTGGCGCACGAACTTGCCCTCGGCCTCGACCGTCTTGCGGATGGTCTCGCGATAGGCCACCTGGGGTGCACCGACATTGGCCTCGACCTTGAACTCGCGCTTCATGCGATCGACGATGATATCCAGGTGCAGCTCACCCATACCGGAGATGATGGTCTGCCCCGACTCCTCGTCGGTGTGCACGCGGAAGGACGGATCCTCCTGCGCCAGCTTCTGCAGGGCAATGCCCATCTTCTCCTGGTCGGCCTTGGTTTTGGGCTCGACCGCCACGGAGATCACCGGCTCCGGGAACTCCATGCGCTCGAGGGTGATGACATTGTTCTGGTCACACAGGGTGTCACCGGTGGTGACATCCTTCAGACCCACGCAGGCAGCGATATCGCCGGCACGCACTTCCTTGATCTCGTCGCGGTGGTTGGCATGCATCTGCAGCAGGCGCCCGACACGCTCCTTCTTGCCCTTGACCGGGTTGTACACGGTGTCGCCCGAGCTCAGCACGCCGGAGTAGACACGGATGAAGGTCAGAGTGCCGACGAAGGGGTCGGTGGCGATCTTGAAGGCCAGGGCAGCAAAGGGCTCGTCGTCGGACGGATGCCGCTCGGCCTCGCTGCCATCCTCGAGCTCGCCCTTGATGGCCGGAATGTCAATCGGCGAGGGCATGTACTCGATGACGGCATCGAGCATCGCCTGCACGCCCTTGTTCTTGAAGGC
>RFHG01000215.1 GCA_003696465.1 Gammaproteobacteria bacterium
CGGGTGTTCTTCAGCAAGGAAAACCCTTCGCTGACTGCGTTCGAGAACCTGCAGGACACCTACACCCGCAACGACAACGTCCTCATCATGCTGCTGCCCCGCTCGGGTACGGTGTTCGACCCGCATGTGCTCAAGGCGGTGCAGGAGCTCACCGAGAAGGCCTGGCAGGTACCGTATTCCTCACGGGTCGATTCGCTCAGCAACTTCCAGCACACCTGGGCCGAGGGCGACGACCTGATGGTCGAGGACCTGGTACCGGATGCGGATCAGCTCAGCGGCGAGGATCTGGAACGCATCCGCTCGGTGGCGCTGCATGAGCCGCTGCTGGTGAATCGCATCGTGTCCCCGGACGGACGGGCCACCGGCGTCAACATCACCATCGAACTGCCAGGCAAGGACCCCACGCGCGAGGGCAAGGAGGTGATGGCACACGTGCACCGGCTGGTGGACGAGATGCGTGCCCGCTATCCCGACATCGACTGGTACCTCTCCGGCATCGTGGTGATGAACGAGGCCTTCCCCAGGGCCACCCAGGACGACATGAAGCACCTGGTGCCGCTGGCCTTTCTGGCCATCGTGATCGGCCTCTGGCTGTTCCTGCGCACGGCGCTTGGCACGCTCGGTGTGGTGCTGGTGATCCTGTTCTCCATCATCATGGCCATGGGCAGTGCCGGCTGGCTGGGGATCCGCCTGACGCCCCCGGCAGCCTCGGCACCGACCCTGATTCTTACCCTGGCCGTGGCCGACGGGGTGCACTTCCTGATCACCTACATGTTCTCCCTGCGTCAGGGACAGAGCCGTCACGAGGCGGTGGTGGAGAGCCTGCGTATCAATTTCCATCCCATCTTTCTCACCTCGCTGACCACGGTCATCGGCTTTTTGAGCATGAACTTCAGTGATGCGCCGCCATTTCACGATCTGGGCAATATCGTGGCCATGGGGGTGACCTGGGCCTTCGTGCTCAGCGTGACCTTCCTGCCGGCCTGGGCGGCGATCATGCCGATTCGCGCGCGCGCGCGGAAGGAGCGGCAGCATTTGTGGATCGACGGGCTGGCGGATTTCGTGATTCGCAGGCGCCGGCCCCTGCTGGCGGGCGGACTGGCCCTGGGGCTGGGCCTGAGCGCGCTGGTGCCGAAGAACGAGCTCAATGATGTCTTTGTGCACTATTTCGACGAGACCATGACCTTTCGCCAGCATGCCGACATGGTCGACAAGCATCTGGCCGGGCTGTATTTCATCGACTTTTCCCTCGACAGCGGCGAAGCGGGCGGTGTGGCCGACCCCGAGTTTCTGCGCCAGGTCGAGGCCTTTGCCAACTGGCTGAGGAAACAGCCCGGCGTGCGCCATGTGGCCAGCATCACGGACGTGTTCAAGCGGCTCAATCGCAACATGCACGGTGACGACCCGGCCTGGTACCGGCTGCCCGAGCAGCGGGACCTGGCCGCACAGTACCTGCTGTTGTACGAGATGTCCCTGCCCTACGGTCTGGACCTCAACAACCAGATCAACGTGGACAAGTCGGCCACGCGACTTTCGGTACAGCTCGAGATCATGTCCACCAACGAGGTGCTGGATCTGGAGCGGCGTGCCGAGGCCTGGCTGAAGGCCAACGCGCCGAAACTCGCCACTCGCGGGGCCAGCCCCACGATCATGTTCGCCAACATCGGCAAGCGCAACATCCGCAGCATGCTGCTCGGTACCACCGTGGCCCTGGTGCTGATCTCGCTGGTGCTGGTGTTTGCCCTGCGTTCCCTCAAGCTGGGCCTGATCAGCCTGCTGCCGAACCTGCTGCCGGCCGGGATGGCCTTTGGCATCTGGGCCCTGCTGGTGGGCGAGGTGGGGCTTGCGTTGTCCGTCGTCACCAGCATGTCGCTGGGCATCGTGGTGGACGACACGGTCCACTTCCTGTCCAAGTATGTGCGGGCCCGACGCGAGCAGGGGCTGGCACCCGAGGAGGCAGTGCGCTATGCCTTCCACAATGTCGGTGTGGCCCTGTTC
>RFHG01000216.1 GCA_003696465.1 Gammaproteobacteria bacterium
GCACAGCCACGCGGCCGATGCCGACCATGACCACGGTTCACCACGGCTCTACCACGACCATGAGCACCCGGATCACGACCGGGAGCCCCACGATCACGAGCACTGAGAGACCTTTAAGCGGTCAGAACCCCAGCCCGGGATGATGCCAGAGACCGAAGATCGGCGTCGGCCGTCGGCTGACTTCGGCCAGGCGGCGGATGCGCTCGTCGGTGTCGGGATGGGTACGCAGCAGATAGGGGATCTTCAGCGGTGAGGAGCCTAACAGCCGCCGCCAGAAGGAACGCTCGCGCCACTCAAGCCGCGCCAGGGCCCGGGCCAGTCCTTCCGGATCGCCGGTGAGAGCCACCGCCACCAGGTCGGCACCGAATTCACGCACGCGCGACAGCGCCCGCGCCAGCAGGGTCGCCAGGTGCGGCGCCGCCAGCAGCAGCATGAGCGGCAGCCATTGGACCCGCACCTGTCCGACCAGAATCCAGGGCAATGACAGCAGCACGGAAAAACTGGTGAGTCCTGCAAGCAGAGAGGCAGTCTGCTCCGCCAGGCCGGCCAGGGTCAGCAGCCGCAAATCCCCGTTGCGCACATGGGCGATTTCGTGCGCCAGCACCCCGGCCAGTTCCCGCCGGTCGAGGGTGTCGAGCAGGGACGGTGTCACGGCGAGCGCCGCGTTGTCGGCATGTCCCACGGCGAAGGCATTGACCATCGGCAGTGAGACCAGGTACAGACGGGGGACCCGGGGCAAACCGGCGCGATCGGCCAGTTCCTGAACCAGTCCGTACAGCCCCGGCGCCCTGGCCGGTGTCAGGGGCCGGCCGCCAAAGAGCCTCAGGACCCTGGCCGGGTCGGCATGTGCGCCCCACAAAAGGAGCAGCGCGACGCCGAAACCGAGCAGCAACAGTCCGCCCAGCCCCCAGAGGAGCCACCCGGCCAGCGCCGGGACGGCCAGTGTCGCCGCCAGCAGCAGCAAACTGTGCACACGGTTGCGCACCCGGCTGTCACGCCAGCTGTTGCCGTCAAGAACCAAACGCGCCATGGTTGCACCCCCTGATGTCCTGATATGAGCACCAGAGGGGAGCATCAAGGAGCATGCCGGCGAACCCCGTATTTTTTGCCTGTAATTTCAGTATGTTATTTCTGAAAACACGCCTGCAAGTGTCGCTTGCGACACCCTCATCGTCTCACTTTAGACAGTCGGCCAGCTCCCCGGCCATCCGCTCCAGCAGGGTCAGATAGGACGATCCGGCAACCGGCAGGTCGAGACCGAGCGGATCGAGCCGGCCGACA
>RFHG01000217.1 GCA_003696465.1 Gammaproteobacteria bacterium
AGAGTGAAGAGTGAGGAGGGAAGAGAGAGGAGAGTCCTTTTCGCAGGGTTTGGTCAAATCGGTCAAATCGGGTGAATCGGGCAAATCGGTTCTTCACATTCTGAGTCTGCTGCAAAAAGTCGATGGACGATGGACGATGGACGATAGACGATGGACGCCCAAGTTATTTTCATAACAACCCTGAAAATCAACTTTAAACATTAAACTCTAAACTTTAAACTCAAACGCTCAACCCTCAACGCTACACCCTCAACCATTTTTTGCAAGGGAACCCATCCTCGAATCCTCACCCCACCATCAGTGGGCTCAATTTTGCGAAAGCAAAAAAAGAGAGCCGGCCTGCAGGGCAGACCGACTCCCGACCAAGTGGTCCATAGGGATCACTCGATCTTTGCGAACTGTTGTGACCACCGGATGGTGCCCTTGTCGTCGCGCAGCACAAGGCGATAGACGCCATCGGGCAGCTTGCTCAGGTGGAAGGCGGTCGACGGCTCGCTCAGCCGGCGCGTCAGGATGAGCTGTCCCG
The DNA here is from genome assembly GCA_003696465.1 of Gammaproteobacteria bacterium. Lineage (GTDB taxonomy): Bacteria > Pseudomonadota > Gammaproteobacteria > J044 > J044 > J044. The sequence continues at coordinate 527 of RFHG01000217.1, forward strand.
TCACCGAGCGCAGCTCTGCCTGCCAGCCTTGCCACTGGCCCTCGGCGGGCAGATGCAGCCAGATCTGGTCGGCTGCGGGGTTGGGCATCAGCTCGATGGCACCCATCCACTCGGGCTCGTCCGTGCCGACGGGCGGGCATGCAGGCACCTCGATGTACACCTTGCACACGCAGGTGTCGCCGCCGCACACGCCGGTCAGCTCCAGCTCATACAGCCCCGGCTGGCTGAACGTGCCGGCCGAGAAGCTGACAGTGAGGCCGACGGCTGGGCCACTGCCGCTGAGGTCATCGAGCGGATCGGGGCGGTCGAGCTTCCACTGCACTTCGGTCCAGGGTGCGCAGTTGGGCGTCGGCGGATCGGATACGCAGTTGAGGACTGCCGCTACCGTGATGTCGGCGAAGGGGCAGCTCAGTGCGATGGTGTCGCCACACGCAGGCGACCAGGTCACGCCGCCACCGGTGACGTTGACATCCCAGTCGCAGCTGCACCACGGCTGGCAATCGACGGTCACGGTATCGCAGTACACGGCTTCCCAGCAGGGCGCGCCGGTGGCCGTATCCAGCTCGACGACGTACATGCACACCTCGTAGCTGCCCGGGTGGGCATAGCAATGGGTCAGCGTCTGATCCGGCCCGAACAGGCCGCTGTCGCAAAAGCCATCGCCCCAGCACCACTGGGTCACGCGATCGCAGTCGCCCAGCTCGTTGGGCGTCACGCTGACGCAGCAGTTGGCTGCGGTCCACGAGAAGCCGGCCTGCACGCGCTGATGGAAGCTCTGCGGATCGGTGCAGCAGCCCTGTCCCCCGCCGCAGTCGGGCCGCACGATGAAGATGCGGCAGACGCACTTCTGACCGCCACAGTCGCCCACGAGCATCAGCTCATAGGTGCCGGGCGTGGTAAAGGTGGCCGCCGTGAAGGTGAGATGGAAGTAACTGCCGCCACTGAACGAGCCGGTCACCACACCGCCCAGGGGATCGCGCAGCTCGAAGAAGAGCAACTGCGGCAGGCAGGCTTGGGTCGGCGTCGCGAGGCACGACATGCTGCCCGAGAAGGTGATCTTGACCCACTGGCAATCGAAGGTGACCGAATCGCCGCAGCTCACCTCGGCGTCGAGGGCGATATCGGGATGCTGGTCATCCACCAGCACCATGGTCACATCCCACGGGCCACAGGGGCATCCCTGCGTGCAATCGACATAGACGGAATCACAGAACAGCGTATCGGCGCAGATGGCACCCGTGAGCGAGTCGAACATGGCCACGCGCATGCACACCTCGTGCCAGCCACTCTGATTGAAGCACCACGTCAGGCCGTCCGCCGGATCGAAGGGGCCGGGCACGCACAGGCCATCGACGCACCACTCGGTGATTACGTCGCACTCGTTGAGGCCCTCGGGCACCACGGTCATGCAGCAGCCATCGGTCACCACCTCGAAGCCGTCGTCCACGCGGTCATAGAAGGCCAGCGTGTCGGCGCAGCAGTCTTGGGGCGGACAGGCCACCTCTACCGTCACGTTCATCTGCTCGCACCAGCAGATGCAGCCGTCGGCCTGCTGTTCGCAGATGGTGGCCGTGATGTCGTACACGCCACTGTGTGCGTAGGTGTGGCTGTAGCACCCCTGGAAGGGCGAGATCACGGGCAGTATTGGCGTGCCATCGCCCCAGTCGGGTGACGACCAGGTGAGCACGTAGCAGCTCGAGTCGAATTGGGGGGCACAGAGGGTCACGTCGCAGCCGTCCACGCTCACCTGCCAACCTTCGGCGATCTTGTCCAGGAACTCGTCGTGGTCGGTGCAGCAACTGTCGGTCTGCGTGCCGCAATCGACCGTCACGGTCACGCTCATCTCCTCGCACCAGCACGTCTGGCCC
>RFHG01000218.1 GCA_003696465.1 Gammaproteobacteria bacterium
GCATCATGGCAGTCGGCAAACCGGCACAGGCATCCCAATCGGCATGAGTCTCGAGCAATACTGGTACCGGCGTGGCCCCGTCACCCTGGCCCTGTGGCCGGCCAGCCAGCTGTATCGGGCACTGTCGGCGCTCAGGGCCCCGCTGTGGCAGGGCATCAATTGCCTGCGGCGGCGCCCTCCGGTGCCGGTCATCGTGGTGGGCAACATCACTGTGGGCGGCACCGGCAAGACACCGATGGTGCTGTGGCTGATCGAGCATCTGCGCCAGCGCGGTCGGACCCCGGGCGTGGTGAGTCGCGGATACGGCGGCGAGGCCCGTTATCCGCTGGAGGTCCGGCGCGACACGCCCCCCGAGCAGGCCGGCGACGAACCGGTGCTGATCGCCGCACGCAGCGGAGCACCGGTAGTGGTCGACCCGCGCCGGCGGCGCGCCCTGCGCAGGCTGCTCGAGGCCCATCCGGAAGTGGACGTGGTCATCAGCGACGACGGGCTGCAGCACCATGCCCTGCCGCGTGACCTGGAAATCGTGCTGGTGGATGGCCGGCGCGGGTTCGGCAATCGCATGCTGCTGCCGGCCGGCCCCTTGCGCGAGCCCGTATCACGTCTGCAGGAGGCCGATTTCGTGGTCATCAACGGGCTGGCCCGGGAATCCGTGGACGGCTATCGCATGGGGCTGGAGGCCGGCATGCTGCAGGATCTGCACGATCCGGAGCAACAGATGCCGCTGGACGGGATGCGCCACCAGAAGGTCCATGCCGTGGCCGGCATCGGCCACCCCGACCGCTTCTTCGACACCCTGCGGGCGCACGGCATTACGGTCATCGAGCACCCCTTTCCCGACCATCATCCCTTTGCCCCGGAAGATCTTTGCTTCAACGACGACCTGCCCATCATCATGACCGAGAAGGATGCGGTAAAATGCCGGGCATTCGCCCCGTCTCATTGCTGGTACCTGCCGGTATCCGCGGTGCTGGACCGGGCCTTCGTGCAACAGCTCGACCAACGTCTGGATGCCCTGAATGCTTGACAAGAAACTGCTCGAAATCCTCGTCTGCCCGGTGACCAAGGGCCCCCTCATCTACGATCGCGAGCACAACGAGCTGATCTCGCTCTCGGCCCGTCTGGCCTATCCCGTGCGCGACGACATCCCGGTCATGCTCGAGGAAGAGGCGCGCGAACTCAGCCCGGAAGAGGTCGAAAAATACCGGTGACCCCCTTCAAGGTCGCCATCCCCGCGCGCTGGGCCTCGACCCGCCTGCCCGGAAAGCCACTGATCGAACTGGCCGGCCGGCCCATGATCCGTCATGTCTGGGACTGCGCCATACAGAGCGGGGCAGAAGAAGTCGTGATTGCCACCGATGACACCCGAATCGCCGATGCTGCGCGTGCCTTCGGAGCCGATGTCGCCATCACCTCTCCGGACCACCCCTCGGGCAGCGACCGACTCGCCGAGCTGGTGGATCAGAGAGGCTGGGACGACGATACCATCGTCGTCAACCTCCAGGGCGACGAGCCGCTGACCCCGCCCGCCATCCTCCGTCAGGCCGCACGCGAGCTGGCCGAACATCCGGACGCCGGCATCAGCACCCTCTGCACCCCCATCACCTCCGCCGGGCAGTTCCATGACCCGCATGTGGTCAAGGTGGTACGCGACCACCAGGGCTACGCCCTGTACTTCAGCCGGGCGCCCATTCCCTGGGAGCGCGACGCACTGGACATCGAGACCGACCCCGGCCATGGCGAGGCCTGGCGTCATGTAGGGCTGTATGCCTATCGTGCCGGCTATCTGCGCGAGTACGCCCGCAGCAGCCCCTGTGCGCTCGAACGCATCGAGTCGCTGGAGCAGCTGCGCGCCCTGTGGATGGGCGTGCGCATCCATGTCGGCGTGGCCGAGGCGCTCCCGGGGCATGGCATCGATACGCCCGAGGATATCGAGCTGGTCGAGGCGCTGTTGCAGCGCACCCCCTGAACGAGCGCCGCCCCACTTGCCTTTTCGGCAGCCTGGGCTAGATTCCCAGGAGAAAAACTCGGGATCAGGGCAATGTCCGCCAACCACAAACCCGCCACACATCAGACACCCGCGGTCGATCCGGAGGCCCTGCCATTCGTGGCGCCCTGTCGTCGCCTGGAATGGTCGGCACCCCTGCGCTGGCTGCGTGCCGGCTGGCACGACTTCCGCACCGCGCCCGGCCCGGGGCTGACCTACGGGGGCATCCTGGTACTCATCAGCTGGATCAGTGCCGCACTGGCATGGAAGGTGGGCGGTTGGGTACTGCTGCTGGCCCTGCTCACCGGGTTCGTCTTTCTGGCCCCCATCCTTGCCCTTGGGCTGTATTCCATCAGCTGCCAGATCGAAGCGGGCCTCAAGCCCCGGCTCGGCTATTGCCTGCGCGAGGGCTGGCGCAACCTGCGTAACGAAATGCTGTTCGGGCTGGTACTGTTGATTGTGTTCCTGCTCTGGGCCCGCGCCGGCTCGGCCGTGCACATCTTTTTCCCTGTCGAGCAGCAGGCCGACTGGCATGCCCTCCTTGCCTTCCTTGCCATAGGCAGCGCGGTGGGCGCCATCTTTGCCTTTCTGGTGTTTGCCGCCTCGGCCTTTTCACTGCCGATGATGCTGCATCTGCGCGTCGATGCCATTACCGCCGTGCTCACCAGCGTCAATGCCGTGCTGCGCAACAAGGGGCCCATGCTGCTCTGGGCCGGCATCATTTTGCTGCTGCTGGCACTGGGTGTGCTCACCGGTTTTGTCGGTCTGGCCATCGTCATGCCCGTGCTCGGACATGCCACCTGGCATGCCTATCGCGACACCATTCTGGTAGACGGATGGCCACGCAATCGCATGGCCCATGAAGAAGCCGGTGAATAGCCGAAAGGCGCTTCAAAGTACCTGGTCGATAATCTCTTCCACCACCGGGTGGAGCGTTTCGCGCACCTCGCTCCAGATGGGGACGGTGATTGGACGGGGCGCGCGCCGGCGCGGATCCCCGTACTGGTCGGTCTGGATCGGCGCGGCCTCTTCTTCCAGCGGCAGCAGGACCAGCGCCTCGCAGTCCTTGAGCAACTCGAGAACCTGATATTCACGACCCTCGAGTCGAACCGTCCGGCCGAGCAGGGCACGCAGTGTGGTGCAGAGATTTTCCTCCATGTGCCGTATCATAGCCCGATGAAATGGGAATTGCTCGAACGGCAGACGCTGCACCAGGGCTTTTATCGGCTCGAATCCCTCAGACTGCGCCATCAGCGCTTTGATGGCAGCCTGTCCCCGGTCCTGCAACGCGAACGGCTGAGGCACGGACCCGGGGTAGGGGTGCTGCCCTACGACCCCGTCCGGGACGAAGTGGTGCTCATCGAGCAGTTCCGCGTCGGAGCGCTCGATATCGAAGGCGGCCCGTGGCTGATAGAAATCGTGGCCGGGCTGCAGGAAGCGGGCGAAAGCCCGGAACAGGTGGCTCGGCGCGAGGCCCTTGAAGAGGCCGGCTGCGAAATCGGCAGACTCACCCTCATGCACCGCTACCTGCCCACACCGGCCGGCAGTGATGAATGCATTCATCTGTACCTCGGGCATACACAAACCGAGGGTCTGGGCGGCATACACGGCCTGGCAGAGGAGGGGGAGGACATCCGCGTGCATGTCCTGCCTGCCGAAGAGGCCTTCCGCTGGATGGACGAAGGCCGCATCCTCTCTGCCATGCCCCTGCTGGCCCTGTACTGGCTCAGGCGCCATCATCACCACCTGAGACAAGAGGCCACCACCCCATGAACCCGATCGAACAACGCCTGGCACGCCTGCTGCCCCTGCAGCCCGGTGGCACAGCCCCGCAATGGCAGACCCTGGACTGGCGCGGCCTGTCCCTGATCCATGTGGTGCAGGAGCCCAAACTGCTGGCCCTCATCCTCCCGCTGGGCGATACCGGTGTGCCCAAAACCCTCTCCGAGCTGGTGCGCGAGGCCCGCGCAGAGCGCGACAGCCGCGGCCTTTCCCGTCTGCTGCTGGTTCTGGCCGCAGAACATCCCGAATCGCTTGCCGACGAGGCCCGGGAAATCTTCCAATCGGGCTGTCGTGATGGCGAGGAAGAGGCCGCCTCCGCCGAACCAGCACCGGACACGGCTGCCGAACTGCAGCTGGTTGCCCTGTCCGAACTGTGATCCATCGCTTCCGTATCGACATCGACGCCCACACCTGGCAGGAATGGTACCGGGGTGCTGCCCGGCGTGTGCGCGTGCGCACCGAGGCCGGCCTGATCATCGAGTTCCCGGCCGAGCGCCTCATCCCGCATGTAACCCACGAAGGCATTCACGGGCAGTTCGAGCTGTACACCACGGATGACAATCGCTTCGTGTCCCTGCGTCGTCTTGATGCTTCAGCTTGAATCACGGCAATCATCCGGAACAGAATAGGGCATGAGTCAGCTCGCCTTTATCGCCCTGGGCGGCGCACTGGGTGCCGTTTCCCGCTTTCTTGTCTCCAATGGCGTCTATGCCCTGCTGGGGCGTGGCTTCCCCTGGGGTACCCTGGCCGTCAATATGCTCGGTTCGCTCGCCATGGGTGTGCTGGCCATCCTCCTGCTGGAGCGGATTACGGTCAGCAGCGAGCTGCGCGGCCTGTTGCTGGTGGGCTTCCTGGGCGCCTTTACCACCTTTTCCACCTTTTCCATCGAGACCCTCAATCTGATCGAGGAGGGGGCGCTCATGCGTGCCGGGCTCAATGCCGTGCTCAGCGTGGTGCTGTGCCTGGCGGCCGCCTGGCTGGGTGTATTCATCGGGAGGCAACTATGAAAGTGCTGGTCGCACGCATTTACTGCACGGAGGGCGATCGCGCTCACCGGCGTATATTCGCCCACCTGCACGACCATACCCGCGTTCGCGGCGTGACCGTGTTCCGGGGCATCAGCGGATTCGGCCGCTCCGGCGAGGTGCATTCCTCCACCCTGCTCGACATGTCGCTCGACCTGCCGGTGGTCATCGAGTTCTTCGACGAACCCGGCAGGGTGGAACGGGCTCTGGACGAGCTCGCTTCGGAGGGGCTGATCAAGCCCGACCATGTGCTAACATTCGCCGCCAACCTGAGCTGACCGGGAACCCGACGCATGCTTGATCCCAAACTGCTGCGCAGCCAGCTGGACGAGGTCGCCGAACGGCTGGCCCGTCGCGGCTATCACCTCGACAAGGCACGCTTTCAGGCCCTGGAAGAGCGGCGCAAGGCACTCCAGACCCGTACCCAGGAGCTGCAAAGCCTGCGCAACCAGCGCTCGAAGGCCATCGGCAAGGCCAAGGCCCAGGGCGAAGACATCCAGCCCCTGCTGGACGAAGTGGCCGACCTGGGCGAGCAGCTCAAGGCCTCGGAACACGCCCTGCGCGAACTGCAGGCCGAGATCGACGCCTTCATGCTCGAAATCCCCAATCTGCCCGATGACAGCGTGCCGGTAGGCAACGACGAGGGAGACAACGTCGAGATCCGCCGCTGGGGCGAACCCCCGCAATTCGATTTCGAACCGAAGGACCATGTCGATCTCGGCGCCCCGAACGGCCTGCTCGATTTCGAGGCCGCTGCAAAGATCACCGGTGCCCGCTTTGCCGTCATGCGCGCGGGCATTGCCCGCCTGCACCGGGCACTGACC
>RFHG01000219.1 GCA_003696465.1 Gammaproteobacteria bacterium
CAGGATGACGTGCCGCCAAAGCTGAAATATCTGGGTGAAAAGATCAACCTGATGGCGCTCAGGGGGGAGTTGGTTCTGGCGGGGTCAAGCCTTTAGAGGGGAGTCCCCCCGTCTTTGAAGCGCTAGCAATAGGTCAGTCTTGGGCAATAAGCTCAAACACCCTTTAACATCCTTTTTTAACTGAAATAACCTCTCTTTGGGCAGAGAATGTTGAAGCGGGCTCTGAAACCAGCTTCTCAGGTGTGAAGGTCCAGCTCTGTTCATGCCGCACCTCCACAGGGCAATTTTTTCAAGCACAAGAAGAAGACCAGAGCACAGAGCGCCAGCAAGGCGCCAAAGTGAAACGTCAGGCTGGCGCCCCCCGACTGCCACAACCCACCCGCCAGCAGGCTGGCACCGAGCAGGGCAAGCCCGCTGACCAGGCCGAAGAGGCCGAATGCGGTGCCACGCAGCTCCGGCGTGGCGGCATCGGCCACCAGCGTCGAGAGCAGTCCCTGGGTCAGTCCCAGATGCAGCCCCCAGAGTGCGGCACCGGCAAACACCCATGCGGGGCTGGTCGCCAGCGCCAGTACCAGGTCAGCACACGCCAGCACCAGCATCCCGCAGATCAAAAGACCGTTGCGTCCCAAGTGGTCGGAGAGCTTGCCGGCCGGGTAGGCGCTCAACATGTAGGTGCTGTTCATCACCACCATCACCAGCGGCACCAGCGCGGCACTCAGGCCGAGATCGCTGCCGCGCATCAGCAGAAACGCCTCGCTGAAGCGTGCCAGGGTGAAGACCGCTCCGACCAGCAAGACCAGCCAGTAGCCGCGCCCGAGACGCGCCAGCTGAGCGCGCTGCAGCGGCCAGCCGCGTCGATTCGAGACGCCACGGGCATCACGCACTCCCAACAGCAGGATCGTCACCGCCAGCAGGCCGGGCAGAAAAGCCAGCCAGAAGATCAGGCGAAAGTTGTCACCGCTGGCGAACATCAGCAGCACCGCCAGCAGAGGCCCGGCGAAGGCGCCGACACTGTCGAGCGACTGGCGCAGGCCGTAGGCGGCGCCGCGCTGCTCCGGTGGCGTGACATCGGCGATCAGCGCATCGCGCGGCGCCCCGCGGATCCCCTTGCCGATCCGGTCGATAAATCGCGCCGAGAAGACCATGCCAACCCCCGGCGCCAGGGCGAACAGCGGTTTGCTCAGCGCCCCCAGGCCGTAGCCGCAGACCGCCAGCAGTTTACGCCGGCCGAGGCGGTCGCTGAGGGCCCCGGAGAAGACCCGCACCATCATCGCGGTCGCCTCGGCGACCCCCTCGATCAGCCCCAGGGTCTGCATGCTCGCGCCGAGCACCGAGACCAGGAAGACCGGCAGCAGACTGTGGATGATCTTCGAGGAGATATCCATGCACAGGCTGACACAGCCGAGCGCCCAGACGGTGCGTGGCAGCTGTCGGCGGCGGTCTCGCGTCTCAATCGACATGCTCGCCGACCCTGTAGCGCTTGCGCTGCCACCAGATATAAGCGGCGACCAGCAGCAGACAACCCGTCAGCACAACCAGCAGAATCTGGTGCAGGTACTGGCCGATCAGCTGGTGATTATTGCCAATGAAGTAGCCGACCAGTGCCAAAATGACGACCCAGATGCCGGCGCCGAGAGAGGTGAAGAAGACGAACAGCGGCAGGTTCATTCGCGCCAGCCCGGCCGGCAGGCTGATGTACTGGCGGATCCCCGGCAGCAGGCGGCCGACGAAGGTGGAGATATGCCCGTGGCGCTCAAAGAAGCGATCCGCCTTGTCCAGCGTTTTCGGGCTGACCAGCAGATAACGTCCATAGCGCTCGAACAGAGGGCGTCCCCACTTGAGCGCCAGCCAGTAATTGAAGCAGGCACCGAACAGGCTGCCAAGGATACCGGCAGCGATCACCAGCGGCAGCGACATCTCCCCCCGGGCCGCCAGGTAGCCGGCCGGCGGCACGACCACTTCACTGGGGAAAGGAAAGAAGGAGGATTCGAGAAACATCAGAACGACAATCCCCGGGTAGCCCCAGTGGCCGACAGTGTCGACGATCCAGCTGATAATCTGATGCAACAGGTCCATCATGAGCCTTCCATTTAATTGTCTTTCCCGGTCTTCACCAGCAGGACCGGGGGCAGCG
>RFHG01000220.1 GCA_003696465.1 Gammaproteobacteria bacterium
TCCATTTCCAGTACCGGCAGGTCGGAGAGCTGATCCGGCTGGAAGGCGAGATGCGGCACGCGATTCTCGGGGTCGGCGGTCAGCGTGCGGGTGACATCGATGATGTCGGCCACCACTGCCGAAGCCGTCGGTTCGGCCCCGGCACCGGCGCCATAGTACAGCGTGGGGCCAACAGCGTCACCGTGCACCAGCACCGCGTTCATGACGCCATCGACATTGGCAATCAGGCGCCGCTCCGGGATGAGGGTGGGATGCACGCGCAGCTCCACCCCGTCCTCGGTCTTGCGCGTGATGCCGAGATGCTTGATGCGGTAGCCCAGCTCATTGGCAAAGGCGACATCCTCGCGGGTGATGCGCGTGATGCCCTCGGTATAGCAGCGGTCGAACTGCAGCGGGATGCCAAAGGCGATGGAGGCGATGATGGTGAGCTTGTGCGCGGCATCGATGCCCTCGACATCGAAGGTGGGGTCGGCCTCGGCATAGCCAAGCGCCTGTGCCTCCTTCAGCACGTCATCGAAATCACGGCCCTTGTCGCGCATCTCGGTGAGGATGAAGTTGCCGGTGCCATTGATGATGCCGGCCGCCCACTCGATACGGTTGGCCGCAAGCCCCTCGCGCAGTGCCTTGATGATGGGGATGCCACCGGCCACGGCAGCCTCGAAGGCCACCATGACGCCCTTTTCCTGCGCCCGGGTGAAGATTTCGTTGCCATGCAGGGCGATGAGGGCCTTGTTGGCGGTGACCACGTGCTTGCCGTTTTCGATGGCCTCCAGCACCAGTTCCCGTGCCGGAGAATAGCCGCCGATCAGCTCCACCACGACATCGATATCCGGATCACGCACCACATCGAACGCATCCTGGGTCAGCCGGCATTCGAGCCCCAGTTCGCGGGCACGCTCCAGATCCAGGGCCGCGGCATAATCGATGACGATGCCACGACCCGCGCGGCGCGCAATCTCCTCGGCGTTGCGTGACAGCACGGTGGCGGTACCGCCGCCCACGGTGCCCAGTCCAAGCAGTCCGACCTTGACGGGTTCCACGGTTTCTCCCCTTTTTTTCACTAACCGAGCACACCGTCGGCACGGAACATCTGTCGGATGCCCCGAATCGCCTGACGTGTGCGGTGTTCGTTCTCGATCAGGCTGAAGCGCACATGGTCATCACCGTATTCGCCAAAACCGATACCGGGCGAAACGGCCACCTTGGCCTCCTTCAGCAGCTTCTTGGAAAACTCCAGCGAGCCCATTTCACGGTACGGTTCCGGGATGGGCGCCCAGACGAACATGGTGGCCTTGGGCCGCTCCACGCTCCAGCCGCAGGAATTGAGGCCGTCGCAGAGGACATCGCGCCGCTTGCGGTACATTTCGCGGATTTCCTCGACGCAGTCCTGCGGCCCTTCCAGTGCGGTGATGGCCGCCACCTGTATGGGCGTGAACATCCCGTAGTCGAGATACGACTTGATGCGGGCCAGCGCGCCCACCAGCACCGGGTTGCCAACCATGAAGCCGACACGCCAGCCGGGCATGTTGTAGCTCTTGGACAGCGAATAGAACTCCACTGCCACTTCCTTGGCGCCGGGCACCTCGAGTATGGAAGGCGCCTTGTAGCCATCGAACACGATCTCGGCATAGGCGATGTCGTGCACCACCCAGATCTCGTGTTCGCGGGCAATCGCCACCACCTTCTCGAAGAAATCGAGCTCCACGCACTGGGTGGTCGGATTGCCGGGAAAGTTGAGGATGAGCATCTTCGGCTTGGGCCAGGA
>RFHG01000221.1 GCA_003696465.1 Gammaproteobacteria bacterium
AAACCTCCTCCTATGCGCTGGTCTCGTCCTCCCGAGACCGCCCTATGCACAATCCGCTGCGCGGCGTGCGGACCCACGACAAGGGTGCTCCATCTACAAGGAACGGCAAGCGACTCCCAGCTCGCCCGGGGCGCCGGCGAGCACCCTTCAGCCGTCGGTTCGGCCCTCTGCGGGCCCTCGGTCATGGCCTCATCTCCTGCGCTCGTACCTGCGCGGCCGAATGGCCCAGATCAGCCGTTCAACGGCTCGTCCTTGAACAGCGCGCCCGGCGGCACCACGCCCTCCTCCAGATACCGCCACAGCTCGATCAGCAATCGTCGCGCCACCGCCACGATCCCGATCTTCCGTTCCCTCCGGCTCCCTCGAGCCCAGCGCTTCTGCCACCACAGCGTCAAGCGACTGTGCGGCTGGTGCCGCACCCACGACCACGCCAGCTCGATCGCCAGCGCACGGAGCCGGCGCGGACCACGCTTGCTGATCCCTCGCTCGTGGCTCGCCGCACCACTCTGGTGCGGCGTCGGCGCCAGCCCCGCGCACGCACCCACCTCCCGACCGCTCCCGAAATCCCGCCAGATGAACATCTCCAGCACCGTCCCGCTCGACCCGACAGGACCGATCCCACGCAGCGCCAGCAAGTCCTTCATCTGACGGCCCGCCGCCGACCTCGGTGACGCCATCATCTCCGCCAACGACTGCTCCACCGTCGCGATCTGCTCCTCGACCACCTGCAGCTGCTCCAGCAATCGCCGCACCTGCTGCTGCCGCTCCACAGGAATCGGGCCACCGTCCAGCGTCCGGTACGCTTCCAGCTCGCCCGCCAATCGGCTCAGCCTGCCGACCTCCACGCCGTCCAAGCGCAGCACGCTCCGGATCTTGTTCTTCAACCGCGTCCGTGCCCGCACCAAAGAGTCGCGCTCCCGCACCACCTGCCGCTTCGCCTCCGCTTCCGGCGGCGGAATCCGCACCACCGACCACTCGTCCTGCGGCTCACCCTCCAGCCATCGACGCAGGCCACGCCCCAGACGATCCAGGTCCAGCCGGTCCGTCTTCGCACGGCGCACTTGCCGCGGCGTCCCCACGCTCGTCGAGCTGACCGGCACCGGTATGATCCCGAGCTTCGTCAGCAGACGCGCCGGACTGAAGCCGTCTCGGCCCATCTCGAAGCAGCCGTACACCGGAGCGCTCTCCGGC
>RFHG01000024.1 GCA_003696465.1 Gammaproteobacteria bacterium
CAGGAGGCCGACCTGTTCTTCGAGGACCTCTCCGACCAGGTGATACGGGATGACCTGTTCGAACGCCTGCTCACCTTCCCCAACGTGCTCGTCACCGGCCACCAGGGCTTCTTCACCGAAGAGGCGCTTGAGGCCATCGCGCGCACCACGCTCGACAACATCCGCTGTTTCGAGACCGGGGGACAGTGCCCCAACGCCATCCCGCCCATGCCGGTGCCCGCTGCCCGAAGCTGAAGCCTGCGGGGGCTTGTGATACCCTGCGCGCGCGTGATTTCACCCGGAGCCGCCCCATGAGCAAAGCCCAGCATTCCCCCTTCCTGCAAACCGCCCTGCGCGCTGCGCGTGCCGCCGAGGAGGTCATCCGCCGCTACTACCAGGGCGACTACGCGGTGGAGCTCAAGGCCGACCAGAGCCCGGTCACCGTGGCCGATGTCGAGACCGAGCGCACCATCCGCGCGATCATCCTCGAGGCCTTTCCCGATCACGGCTTCTTCGGCGAGGAGACCGGCAAGGTCAACGAAGAGGCCGAATACAACTGGCTCATCGATCCCATCGACGGTACCAAGAGCTTCGTCCGCCACTATCCCTTCTTCTCCACCCAGATTGCCCTCATGCATGGCAACGAGCTGGTGCTGGGCGTCTCCAATGCCCCCCTGTTCGGCGAGCTGGCCTATGCGGAGAAGGGGCGGGGTGCCTGGCTCAACGATGAGCCCGTACAGGTCAGTGGCGAGACCACGCTCGCCGGCACCAGCCTGTCGATGGGCAACATCGCCACCCTGGCCGGCCAGCCGTCGCGCTGGAATGCCCTGGGCGAGATCGTGCAGTCCGTCAACCGCACCCGTGGCTATGGTGATTTCTACCATTACCACCTGCTGGCCGCCGGCAAGATCGATGCCGTGGTCGAGTCCGACGTGAACATTCTCGATATCGCCGCCCTGTCGGTGATCGTGCGCGAGGCAGGGGGCGTGTTCACCGACCTTGAAGGGCAGCCGCTGACCCTGGCCACCACCAGCGTGCTGGCGGCATCCAGTGCCGAGCTGCATGGCGAGCTGCTGGGGCGGCTGGCCGGTTGATCCGTGCGGGGATGGGGTGAATCCGCCGCTTGCGGATTCAGTCGGGCAGGTGAGTGCCCGCTCTCACGGTCCCAAGTTCAGTAATTGCACACTCGCTATCGCGAGCGCGCCCCACTTTCTTTGCTTGCCCAAAGAAAGTGGGCAAAGAAAGGGCACCCCGGGCCCGCGCCCGCTTACGCGGGTACCCGTCCGCGGACGCATCGCTGCGGGGGTTCATCGACGGGCTTCCATGCCCGACGATGAACTGGCCGGCATCCCTTGCCGGCCCCCGGGTCTGCTGCGCAGCCCCGGCCA
>RFHG01000222.1 GCA_003696465.1 Gammaproteobacteria bacterium
ACGTGGCTGGCCCTCGATGGCCTCGTGCCACCAGATGTCACGCCCCTCGTGCATGGTGATGTCGTTGCCGGAACGGCGGTAGACGATCACCCGGTCCACGCACTGGCACTCGGAAACGGCCGTGTCCACCGCATTTTTCAATTCGATGATTCGGCCACCGCGATGGCCGCCATCGGCCGTGATCACCATGCGCGCGCCGGCGTCGAGGATGCGATCCTTGAGTGCCTCGGCAGAGAAGCCGCCAAATACCACGGAGTGGATGGCGCCGATCCGGGCGCAGGCCTGCATGGCCACCACCGCCTCGGGAATCATGGGCATGTAGATGACGACCCGATCGCCTTTCTCGATGCCCTGTGCCCGCAGGGCATTGGCAAATTCGCAAACCTCTTCGTACAGCTCGCGATAGGTGATGTGCCGGGTATCGCCCGGTTCGCCCTCGAAGATGATGGCAGTCTTGTCGCCGCGTGATTCCAGATGCCGGTCGAGGCAGTTGTACGAGACATTGAGCACACCATCGGCAAACCAGCGGTAGTGGGGGGCATTGGACTCATCCAGCCCCTCGGTAAAGGGCTTGTGCCAGTCGACTTCCTCACGCGCCAGGTCCATCCAGAAACCCTCGTGATCAGCCTCGGCCCGAGCCCGAAGCTCGGCAAGGCGCTCCGGGGTGATGCGGGCCTTGGCGACGAACTCGGCAGGCGGTTCGAAAAGGCGGTTCTCGTGCAGGACGGAATCGATTTCGTGGCTCATCGGCTGCTCCCTGTCTGGTTTGGATGTTCCGGGCCGTGCTCCCGGCGGTTCGGAGTGCTTCCAGTATAGGGAACCTCCGCCCGATTGGCGACCGGGCATCCTCGAAGCCCGGTTGCTGTCCGGGCATGGCAGTCACCCCGGCTGTGCGTTGTTTCTTCCACCCGCAGAAAGGATGGTCAGTCCGCCTGCATGTCGGTCACTGCAAGCCCCTCGGGCAGGGGGATGCCCTCGCGCCGCGGCAATCGCTCGGCTGACCACTCGGGCAGGGCCCATTCCAGCAGCGTCTCGGGTGGCGCAGTGCGCAGGGCTGCCGGCGGGTCCATGCCCAGGGCATGGAGTGCTGCCCACATCCAGGGCGCAGGATCCTCCAGCGGAATCGGACGGGCACGGTTCTGCTTGGCGAGCTTCAGCCCGTCCGGTCCCAGAATCACGGGCAGGTGCATCCAGCGCGGTAGGGGCAGGTCCAGACACTCGAGCAGATAGCGCTGCCTTGGGGTCGAATCGAGCAGATCGAACCCCCGCACCACATCGGTCACACCCTGAAAGGCGTCATCCACGACCGTGGCCAGTTGATAGGCGACAATGCCATCTGCCCGCAGGACGATGAAGTCGCCGATCTCCTGCCCCAGATGCTGGCAATAGCGCCCCTGCAGCCGGTCATCCACACAGACTCGGCGGTCCGGCACGCGCACGCGGATCGCGCGTGGCTTGCGCCCCTCGGGCAGGCCCTCGCGGCAGGTTCCGGGATAGATTGGTCCATGCGGACCGGGCAGGCCCAGCGCGCGCAGTTCCCGCCTGGAGCAGGCGCAGGGGTAGGCCAGACCACGTGCCTTCAGGGTTTCGAGTGCGGCGTCATGGGCCTCGCGGCGTGTGCTCTGTCTGAGGGGTTCATCGTCCCAGTACAGGCCGCAGGCCTCGAGCTGGCGCAGGATGGTATCGATGGCTCCAGGCACCACCCGCGGGGTGTCAAGGTCATCGATACGCAGCTTCCACTGGCCGCCGCGACTGCGGGTATCGAGAAAGCTGCCCAGTGCGGCGAGCAGGGAGCCGAAATGCAGTGGGCCGGAGGGCGTAGGTGCAAAACGCCCGACAGGGCGGGCGTTTTGCAGGTCGGGACCGGAGACGGAGGCCGTCATGGTCGCAAGTGGACGAGTCCGGGGCTCAGGCCATCTGTTTTTCCTTGATCTCCTGCAGGGTCTTGCAGTCGATACACAGGGTGGCGGTCGGCCGGGCCTCGAGCCGGCGCAGGCCGATCTCTACCCCGCACTGGTCGCAGTAGCCATAATCGCCGCTGTCGATCCGGGCCAGGGTCTCGTTGATCTTCTTGATCAGCTTGCGCTCGCGGTCGCGGGTACGCAGTTCGAGGCTGAATTCCTCTTCCTGCGTCGCCCGGTCGGCCGGGTCGGCATAATTGGCGGCATCGTTCTTCATGTGGTCCACAGTACGGTCCACTTCCTCCATGAGCTCCTTCTTCCATGCCAGCAGGATGTTGCGGAAGTGCTCGAGCTGGGCCTCGCTCATGTACTCCTCGCCCTTCTTCGGCTCGTAGGGCTCGAAGCCGCCCACCGTCAGCAGGTTGTTGCCGCTGCGTGCGGCAGGGGCCTTGCGGGCGGCGGCCTTTTTCTTGACCGATTTCTTCGTGGCAGTCTTGCGTGCGGCAGTCTTCTTCGCCGCGACCTTCTTTTTCGCGGCCTTTTTCTTGCTCGCCGTGGATTTCTTGGTGGCGGCCATTGAGTCTCTCCTGGCAGTCAATCAGCAAGCGATAACCGGGGGCATGGCCACCCGGCGCGATGAAACGCCCAAGTCTATAGAAACTCGATGCTACAGGCAAAAAAAACCGGGCACAAGGCCCGGATAAGGCTCGGCAGTGACTTTGCGATCCGTGGGGGCGGCCCTCTGTGTGGCCTTGCGCCCCCGTGATCTCATCCCTGGTGGCTCTTCTCCTTCCTGGACGGGCGCCTGCGGCGCAGTGCTGTGGCAGCGAGAAGTGAGGCCAGCGTCAGCCCGCCCAGGCTGCCGCCGCCACCACCACCGCCGCCGGTGGTGGCCGCTCCGGTGGCAACCGGGGTGCTGCGGGTCGGGTCATTGGGGAAGGCGTCGGCATTGTCACCTACGCCATCCCCGTCGCTGTCGGCTGTTTCAGTCGGATCCTGCGGGAAGGCATCGCTGTTGTCGCCCACGCCGTCCCCATCGGAGTCACGGCTCTCGGCAGGGTCGTGCGGGAAGGCATCGCTGTTGTCGCCCACACCGTCGCCGTCGCTGTCGTACTGCTCGGCCGGATGGACCGGGAAGGCGTCATCCCCGTCACGTACCCCGTCGCCATCGCTATCGGGGTTCAGCGGGTCGGAGCCGACATGGCTTTCCTCGGCATCGCTCAGGCCGTCGTTGTCATCGTCGGTATCGGCGTTGTCTCCGATTCCATCGCCATCGGTATCCCGGGTCTCGCTGTTGTCGGTGGGGAAGGCGTCATGGGCGTCGTCCACCCCGTCGCCGTCGCTGTCGGCGAGGAAGGGGTTGGAGCCGGCAGCGAGCTCGTCGGCATCACTCACGCCATCGTTGTCATCGTCCAGGTCGGCGTTGTTGCCGATACCGTCGCCATCCGCGTCGTACTGCTCGTTGGCATTGGTGGGGAAGGCATCCTGGGCGTCATTGACACCGTCACCATCGCCGTCGACCGAGTACGGGTAGGGGTCGTTCTGATCGGACAGGCCGTCGTTGTCGTCGTCGGTGTCGGCATTGTTGCCCACCCCGTCATGATCATTGTCGGCCGACTCGCTGGCATCCAGCGGGAAGGCGTCCTGACCGTCACTGACGCCATCGCCATCGGTATCGGCCTTGGACGGGTTGGTGCCGGCAGCTGCCTCGTCGGCATCGCTGATACCGTCGCCATCGTCGTCACTGTCCAGGTCATTCGGGATGCCGTCATTGTCGATGTCGTTGTCGGCATTGACCAGCGGGAACGGGTCGGCGCCATCCGCAATGCCATCGCCGTCACTATCGGCCTGCAGGGGGTCGGTCCCTGCAGCTGCTTCCTCAGCATCACTCAGGCCGTCGTTGTCGTCATCGGTATCGGCATTGTTGCCGGTGCCGTCACCATCGGTGTCGATCTGCTCGCTGGCATCCAGCGGGAAGGCGTCTTCACCATCATTGACACCATCGCCATCGGTGTCGGCCTTGAGTGGGTCGGTGCCCAGAGTTTGCTCCTGGCTGTCGCTCAGGCCGTCGTTGTCGTCATCGGTATCGGCATTGTTGCCGGTGCCGTCGCCATCGGTGTCAATCTGCTCGTTGGCATCCAGCGGCAGGGCATCCTGGCCATCCACAACACCGTCGCCATCGCTGTCCGCGACCAGCGGGTTGGTGCCCAGCGCGGCCTCTTCGCTGTCGCTCAGGCCGTCGTTGTCATCGTCGGTATCGGCATTGTCTCCGATACCGTCACCGTCGGCATCCGTGGTCTCGTTGGGGTCGGTGGGGAAGGCATCCTGCGGATCGACGACGCCATCGCCGTCGGTGTCGGGCTGCCAGGGGTTGATCCAGGAGGGGGGTTCCACACCCGCCCCATTATCGTTATTCACCGGATCGGTCAGCACGGTGCCGCCGAAGCCGTCGCCCTCGGTGGCCACATAGGTCGTGGACCAGGCCGGGCAACCGTTGCGCTCCACCGGGATGCCCGGCGTGCTGTCGGGGCACTGGTCGTATTTGTCGGGTACGCCGTCATAATCGGCGTCGTAACGCGGACGCGAGAAGCGCCAGGCCGGGACCGGCTCGAGCGGATCATCGGCGGCTGCCGATGGGGCCTTCCAGTACAGGGTATAACCGACGTCACCATCACCTTGTTCATGAAGGAATTCGATGTGATGATATCCGGCTTCGAGATAGATGGTCTGGGGGTCTACCGGGGCCCTGTTGGTACTATGGTGATCATACCAGGCACTGACGACCTGTCCATCGATCCGAACTTCAACTGCATCATCGCCATCGACGGCAAAGGTCCAGTCGCCAGCCTCCGGAATCTCGATGCGGCCAGTCATTCGGGTAATGAAATAGGTGTTGTCCTGTCCCAGGAAGTCACGGAATCTGGCGTCCTGGTTGATCTCCGAGATGGCAAACCGGCCCAGGAAGAATTCAGGGTGGCCAAAATTCAGGGCCGTCAATGCGGCAAATTCGAAGGCATTTTGTGGATGGATCGAGCTGGTTCCTGAACGGATGCGATAGTCGTTATTGCCATCGTTGTCCACATCGTAATAACCCGCTTGCTGGGTGAGCATCTGCGGAATCAGGTCTTCCATTGCCTCGCGCAGGTCCGGATAGTTGGTCAGTAGCCAGTTCTGCTGAGCGGTGTCCATGTCCACATGGCGATCATGGTCCTGGTAGATTTCGGCGTTGAGCCCGGCTTCCCAGGCATCCTCCTGGACCACGCCGGCGTTCTCGTCCAGCGGGCGGATCTGCAGGGTCATCAGGCCACCCTTGATCCAGGTGCCGTAGCTGTCCATCGAGCCTTCCTTGGGGTCCACGTGCCAGGAGCAGATGGTGCGGAATCCGGGCAGTGCATGCCCGATCTCGCTGCCCTCGCCAATGGTGTGCAGCTTGACATAGTCCTCGTAACCCTTCTTGACCAGGATGACGCTGCGATAGTTGTTGCCGGTCCCAAAATGATCCGTGGTGTCGTTGTTGCCGTCGAAGAATCCGAGCACCTTGTACTCGACACCGTCGATGACGGCCTCGTCGACTATGCCTTCGTCATGCACACCGTCGTTGGGATTCTTGTCGAATACATGCAGGAGGTGGGCATGCGAGGGATCCTTGGTCGGATTGAGCACCACGACAATGTCGCCATGCTCGGCCCGAACGGCATCCGAGATCATCAGGTCGAACCAGTTGTCCTTGACGCCCAGCGTGTCCCAGGCCCGGTCGTTGTCGCTGCCCCAGGTGGCCAGCTTGGTATAGCCGGTATCGGGGCGCAGGCTGCGGTAGGCCGAGGGATACTTGCCGGCATCCTCGGTGCGGGTCACCAGCCAGTCGGCAGCAGCCACCGAGTGGGCATTGTTTATGGTGTCGAGCGCGATGGTGTAGTTGGCATGCGTACTCTCTTCGAATACGGCGATGGTGTAGTTGTGCGAGCCGGCATCATTGCCATTGAGCACCACCGTGCCGGTGCCGGCCGGCACCACCTTG
The DNA here is from genome assembly GCA_003696465.1 of Gammaproteobacteria bacterium. Taxonomy (GTDB): domain Bacteria; phylum Pseudomonadota; class Gammaproteobacteria; order J044; family J044; genus J044. The sequence goes on from RFHG01000222.1 coordinate 5,920, forward strand.
CCGAACACTCGCCAGGCCGTCTGCTGGGTGGATTCCAGGCGCTCGCCGGTAATTTCGGTAAAGCCCTGCTGTATTGCCCACAGGGGGTAGGTGGAATCCAGTGGCACCATCAGGTAGACGGCATGGGCCTTCTGCGGATCCAGATGCAGGGTATAGGCCGGGTTGTCGATGTTGATGCTGCGATCCTTGTGGTGTGTGCGCACCCAGGTGGCCGTGGCCAGCCATTGCGGCATCAGCAGCCAGAGGTCCTCGTTGTCGCCCCAGTCGCCCAGGTAGACGTGCTGGTTGACATACCCGTTCCCTGTGTACTGCGCCAGCTCGGTTTCGCGCCCGCTGGCACTGTCCACGGTGAT
>RFHG01000223.1 GCA_003696465.1 Gammaproteobacteria bacterium
CGGCTCTATGATGCGCTGTTTCCTCGAGGCGGCGCCATGACCCAGACCAAGGATCCCGAGGAATATCGCAGAAAGCTGCTGCTGCATCGCGGCCGGTAGGTTTTCTTCCGGCTCCGATCAGGAGTCGGGGGAATGCGGATGCCTGCCGGACGCGCGTTGATTGCGCGTGGCGTCCTGATCGGCCGGTGCATCGAGTCCTCGCGTGAGGGCGGCCGCATACTCTGCGCGATCCAGGATACAGGCATCCCGGCAAACATAGGGGCGCCTGGTATTGAGCGCATGGCAGCAGCGGCCGTCTTCCAGTCGATAGGGGCAGTTCTCGACCGGCAACGGAATGGCAGGCATCTTGAGACCTCCTTGCCTCCTCGCTCCCGGGGCAAGGATAGGGAGCCGCTTTGCCCCCTGCCGGTGAGAAAAATTACAGGCCCTACAGGATGTAGCGCGACAGGTCCTCGTCCTCGCAGACCTTGCCTAGCTGCTGGCGCACATATTCGGCATCGACAACGATGGTGTCGCCACTGCGCTCGGAGGCCTCGAAGCTGATCTGGTCGAGCACCCGCTCCAGCAACGTATGCAGGCGCCGCGCGCCGATATTCTCGGTCTTGTCGTTAACCTGCACGGCCACGCGCGCGATCTCGCCGATGCCGTCATCGGCAAACTCGAGTCGGACTCCTTCGGCTTGCAGCAGCGCCGCATACTGGCGCGTCAGTGACGATTCGGGCTCGACCAGGATGCGCCGGAACTCCTCCTCGCCCAACGCATTCAGGTTTACGCGGATCGGAAAGCGCCCTTGCAGCTCCGGGATCAGGTCCGATGGCTTGGCCAGGTGGAAGGCGCCCGACGCAATGAACAGGATATGGTCGGTGTTCAGGTGGCCATAGCGGGTGTTGACGGTCGTGCCCTCGACCAGCGGCAGCAGATCGCGCTGCACGCCCTCGCGCGAGACATCCGGCCCGTGGCTGTCGCGGTGCGTGATCTTGTCCATCTCATCGAGGAAGACGATGCCGTCGTTCTCGGCGCGCTTTATGGCTTCCTCCTTGATCGCGTCCATGTCC
>RFHG01000224.1 GCA_003696465.1 Gammaproteobacteria bacterium
CTGGAGCCGGGCCGGGGCGAGAACCGGCGGCACCTGGAGCAGGCCCGCGACGCGGTGCTCGACCTGGTGGCGGAGCAGGAGGCGGCGGGCATCCCGCCCGGCCAGGTCGTGCTGGCCGGTTTCTCGCAGGGCGGGGTCATCGCCCTGCTGGCCGCGCTTGCATCCGAAAGGCGGCTGGCCGGGGTGATGGGCCTTTCCACCTACCTGCCCCTGCCCGACACGGCGCCGCTGCCCTGTCGCGGCCTGCCGACATTCCTTGCTCATGGTGATCTGGACGAGGTGCTGCCGTTCTTCCTTGGCGTTCGGGCCCGCGACCGCCTGCGTGCGGCCGGCTGCGCCGTGACCTGGCACGAATACCCGATGGGCCATGCCGTCTGCACCGAGGAGATTGCGCATATCGGTCAGTGGCTGGGGCGAGTGCTTCAGGACGGCATGGAAACGGGCTAGTCCGACTGGCGGTTTTCTCCGTGCCTGCTACCCTTTGAAAGATGAGCTGGCTCGAACCACACAAGGATCATTCCCCTGCAGGCGGGCCCGAGCTCCTGCCCAACAGCCCGCTGTGGCAGCGTGCGCCCGCCCGCGACGCGCAGGGCCGACCGCTTTCCGACTTCATGATGATCATCCCGGGGCTGGCGGCCCGGCCGGCGGCGCAGGTGCGCGAGACCCTGGCGCGCATCGAGCGGGTACTGAAGCGCTATGGCGAGACGGTGGTCTTTGCCGACATGAACCTGCAGCTCAACGTGCTCTGGGTCACGGTGCGTCCGGTGCCCGGTATCTGCCTGGAGCTGCCCACGGTCATCAAGTACTACGTGCCGGAGGCCCTGCTGGTGGGCGAGCGATTCCGCCCGCGTGGCCTCGGCTGAGGCCGCTCACAGGCGAAAGCGCGAGACGATGTTGGCCAGCCGCTCGGCCAGCTCGCGCAGGCGCACTCCTGCTTCGTGGATGTTTCCGGTCATGTCGGTGGTGCGGTTGCACACCTGGCTGATGTTGATGACGTTCTGGTTGATCTCCTCGGCGACCGCGGTCTGTTCCTCGGCCGCGCTGGCGATCTGCGCGTTCATGTCGTTGACGGTATTGACGGCCTCGGTAATGCCCGCCAGCGAACGCCCCGCCTCGCCGGCCATCTGCACCGTGTTGCCGGCGGACTCGGCACTGCGGCTCATGACCTGGGCCGCCTGACCGGCGCCGGCCTGCAGGCGCTCGATCATTTCCTGGATCTCCTGCGTGGCCTCCTGGGTACGGCTGGCCAGGGTGCGCACCTCGTCTGCGACCACGGCGAAGCCGCGGCCCTGTTCGCCGGCGCGCGCGGCCTCGATGGCGGCATTCAGCGCCAGCAGGTTGGTCTGTTCGGCAATGCCGCGAATGACATCGAGAATGCTGCCGATCTCCTGGCTGTTGGCCTCCAGTTCGCGGATCACCCGTGCGGCCTCGTCCACCTCGCCGGCCAGCCGGTTGATGGACTGCACCACCTCGTTGACCACGTCGTTGCCCTGCAGGGCGGCCTGCTGCGCGTCACTGGTGGCATGGGCCGCCTGCTCGGCATTGCTGGCCACCTCCTGGGCGGTGGCGCTCATCTCGGTGATGGCAGTGGCCACCTGGTCGGTCTGGCTGCGCTGGTGTTCGGCACCCTCGCGCGCCTGATCGACCAGTGCCACGAAGCCGCCGGTGGTGTCGTCGATCTGGCTGGCAGCATCACGCAGGCCCTGGATGAGTTCCTCGAACTGGTCGGCCATGTGATTGAACTCGGTGGCAATCTCGTTGAGCTCGTCACGCGTGCTGACCTGCAGCCGGCGGGTGAGGTCGCCCTGGGCCATGGCCCTGGAGGTTTCCACCATCTGTTTCATGATGCCGAAGAAGCTGATGCTGAAGGCCCCGAACAGGTAGGCCACGAACAGCAGGATGCCGATCACGATGGCGAGTGCCGTGCGTCGCTGGGCCGTGGCCTTGGCAATGCGCGCGTCGAGCAGCCGGTCGAGCACGCCGTGGGCTGCATCGAGCAGCTTGAAGTTGTCCGAGATGGCCCGGGTGCCCAGGCCAAAGACCTCGGCAGCGGTTACCTCGAGGGTATCGGCGTCGAGCATCTGCTGCAGGGTCTGGATGAAGCGGGCGGTGGCAGTGCGCGCCTTCTCTACAGCGGTCCGCAGTTCGGTATCGATGGCCGGATTGGCGGCCACGGCCGTCTCGTACTTGAGCCAGGCCATGTCCTGCTCGTTACCGACCAGGGTGGCCAGGGTGTGCAGGCGCGCCCAGCTGTCCGGGGTGAAGCTGCCGCGGGCAGCGATACCCGATGCCACGCCGCGCGCCTGCCCCATCAGATCCGTGATCTTGGGCACCTCGACCACGGTCAGGCTGGCCAGGGAGTTGGTATCCAGGCTGGGGTCGAGCAGCAGCCCGGACTGTTCGCCGATGTGGGTCATGAAGCGCAGCCCGCTGGCGATCAGCTTGCTGTGCGCCTCGAACAGCTGTTCCGGCGTGTCCTTGCCGATGCGTGCCAGAATGGCCTGCCACTGCTGGCGAAAAGCCTTGACCCGGTTGCCGGTATTGAGCGGCGTGCCGTAGTTCCGGTCGAAGGCCTCCAGTTCATCGAAGGCCTGGTCGATACGCTTGCGCAGCTCGACCAGCTTCGGCGCGAAGGAATCGTCGCCGTTGAGCAGGGCATTGAGCATGCCACGGTGCTGTGGAATCAGCTCCAGCAGGTCACGGGTCTTGGCCAGATATTCCAGGCCGACCTTTTCACGTTCGGCCTGTTCGATGGTGTGGGCCATCTGCCCCAGCAGGAGGAACAGCATGTAGCCGATCGGCAGGGCAAAGACCATGGCAACGAGCAGGAACTTGGCCCGAAAGCCGAGGCTGTCCATGAGCTTGATGCCGGGCAGGAACAGGGTGCGCAGCATGGGACGCTCCTTGTGCTGTGATGAAAGGGAAACTCCGCCCCTTTTTTATAGAACAGGCATGCCGGTTCTGCAGGGGGGTATCCCCTGCATCGGCAGCCGGATGGAAAACTTGAGGTGCGAACGCTTCAGTCAGCGGCGATTCGTGCGCGTGCGGCCTCGATGGCCTCACGCACGCGCGCCGGCGCGGTGCCGCCGATATGGTCGCGGGCCGCCACCGAGCCTTCCAGGCTGAGCACCTCGAAGACGTCTTCCTCGATGCGATCGGAGAACTGTTGCAGCTCCTCGAGGCGCATCTCGGCCAGATCGCGCCCGGTCTCCACGCCCAGGGCCACCGCACGGCCGACGATCTCGTGCGCATCGCGGAAGGGGATACCCTTGCGCACCAGGTAGTCGGCCAGGTCGGTGGCGGTGGAAAAGCCCTGCCGGGCGGCCTCGCGCATGCGCTCGCGATTGGCGCGGATGTGCGGCACCATGTCGGCAAAGGCGCGCAGGGAGCCCTTGAGGGTATCGATGGTATCGAACAGGGGCTCCTTGTCTTCCTGGTTATCCTTGTTGTAGGCCAGCGGCTGCGACTTCATCAGCGTAAGCAGGCTGATGAGGTGGCCGAACACGCGGCCGCTCTTGCCGCGCACCAGTTCCGGTACGTCCGGGTTCTTCTTCTGCGGCATGATGGAACTGCCGGTGCAGAAGCGGTCGGGCAGCTCGACAAAGCCGAACTGGGCCGAGGTCCACAGCACCAGCTCTTCGGAAAAGCGCGACAGGTGCATCATGATCAGGCTGGCCGCGGCGCTGAATTCGATGGCGAAATCGCGGTCGGAAACCGAGTCCAGCGAGTTGTGCGTGGGGCGCTCGAAGCCGAGCAGCTCGGCCGTGTATTCACGATCGATGGGGTAGGTGGTGCCGGCCAGGGCGGCGGCACCGAGCGGGCAGACATTGACCCGCCGGCGGCAGTCGCCGAGGCGCGCGTGGTCGCGCTCGAGCATTTCGAACCAGGCCATCAGGTGGTGGCCGAAGGTCACCGGCTGGGCCACCTGCAGATGGGTGAAGCCGGGCATGATGGTGTCGGCCTCGCGCTCGGCGAGATCGAGCAGCCCCTGCTGCAGGCGCCGGATCTCGTCGCGCAGGAAGTCGATTTCCTCGCGCAGGTAGAGACGGATGTCGGTGGCGATCTGGTCGTTGCGCGAGCGGCCCGTGTGCAGCTTCTTGCCGGTATCGCCGATCAGTTCGGTGAGCCGGGCCTCGATGTTCATGTGGATGTCTTCGAGCGCGACCGACCATTCGAGCCGGCCCTGTTCGATCTCCTGCCGGACCTGGTCGAGTCCGTCGAGGATGGCCGCGAGCTCGTCGTCGGAGAGGACGCCGACGCGATTGAGCATCCGCGCATGGGCACGCGAACCCTCGATGTCATGGCGCCACAGGCGCTGGTCGAAGCCGATGGAGGCCGTGAAGGCCTCGACGAAGGCATCGGTGGGCTCGCTGAAGCGGCCTCCCCAGAGTTTGTCTTCGGATTCGCTCATGGGCGGGTTGTCCTGGCGGCTGTGTTGCGTTGCGGCGAAGTATATCACCGGAACCTGGCGTAGAATGGCCACAAACACGCGAGGAAACGATCATGATCCGCAGCATGACGGGCTTTGCCCGAGTGGAGCGCGAGACCGGATCCGGGCGGCTGGCCTGGGAGCTGCGCTCGGTCAATCACCGCTATCTCGAGGTGTCGCCGCGCCTGCCGGAGGAATTCCGGCCGCTGGAGCCGCAGGTGCGCGAGCGCCTTTCACGGCGTCTGGCGCGCGGCAAGGTGGAGGCGAGTTTGCGCTGGCAGCCGGCACCGGAGCTGCAGGCCCGGATCGAGGTCAACGAGCCTCTGCTGAAGGCGCTGATCGAGACCGTGGAGCAGGTCGATGGCTGGCTGCGCAATCCGGCCCGTATCGACGGGCTGTCGCTGCTGCAGTGGCCGGGTGCGCTGCGCGAGGCGGAGCTGGACATGCAGCCGCTGTTCGAACAGGCGCTGGAGGCGCTGGACGAGGCCATCGACGCCCTGCTGGCACACCGTGCGCGCGAAGGGGCCCGGCTGGCCGAACTGCTGCGCGAACGGGCACGTGCCATCGCCGACCTGGTGCAGGCGCTGCGGGCACGGCGCGACACGCTGATGGCGGGCCTGCGGGAGAAGCTGCTGGCGCGCCTCCAGGGGCTCGATCTTGAGGCCGACCCGCAGCGGCTGGAACAGGAGCTGGCCTATATCGCCCAGCGTCTCGATGTGGACGAGGAACTCGACCGCCTGGACAGCCACCTTGCCGAACTCGAGCAGGCCCTGCAGGCCGAGGAGCCGGTCGGACGTCGGCTGGACTTCCTCATGCAGGAGTTCAATCGCGAGGCCAATACGCTGGGTTCCAAATCCCATGATGCCGAGACCACGCGGCTGGTGGTGGAACTCAAGGTCCTGATCGAACAGATGCGCGAACAGGTGCAGAACATCGAATAGGGACCGGCCACGGCGGTTTCGGCGTCAGGGTCACTCCACCGGCGGGGGCCAGTCGCGGGACAATTCCACATAGGCCTGATAGCGGTCGCGGATGTCGCGGACATAACGCACCGGCTCGCGGCCACGCACGTAGCCGTGCTTGGCCTTGCTGTAGTACGGCTTCTTCGACAGCTTGAGCATGGCCTTTTCGACATGCCCGAACCAGTGATTCGGATTCAGCCCGAGCTGGCGCGCGAGGCGGCGGGCATCGCGCACATGGCCCAGCCCGGCGTTGTACGAGGCCAGCGCGAACCACAAGCGGTCACGTACATCCAGGGTCTCGGGGAAGCGCTCGCGCAGCCAGGCCAGGTAACTCACCCCGGCGCGAATGCCCGTCTCCGGGTCGGACAGCTTGTCCGGGTCGAATCCGTGCGCCCTGGCCGTTCTCGGCGTGACCTGAAGCAGGCCCCGGGCCCCGGCCCAGGATACGCGGTTCGGGTCGAAGCGGCTCTCCTGGTACATCTGGGCCAGGATCAGGCGCCAGTCGAAGCCGTGTGCCCGGGCCTCGCGGTAGACGATCGCGTCCCAGGGGGTAAAGTGGTTCGTGCCCGGTTCGATACGGATCTCCTCTCGGGCCCGGAGGCCGCGTGCCTGCTCGAAATACCGCTTGCGCAGAATGTTGTAGTGCAGGCCGCGATACTCCTTCTTCCAGAAGGCATTGATGGCCTGTAACAGCTTCGGGTTTTCCGCGCGCACGGCCCAGGCGATGGGTTGCGGCTTGTCGAGCGGCAGCAGGATGCGCACCTCGATGCCGTTGTCGCGCGCCAGTTCCGCCCGCAGCCGGTCGACGACGGCATGGGCCAGTTGCCCTGCCGCCACCTGCTCGAGGATGTCCTCGCTCTCCAGGTCGCCCGGCAGGGGCTCGATCTGCAAGGCAATGCCGCGTGCCTGCAGGGATCTGAGCAGGGTCTCGTGACTGGTGCCGGGGCGCACGGCGATGCGCAGGCCGGCCAGCTCCTCGAGTGATGCGGGTTGCCTGGCGTCCCTTCCGCCGACCAGAACCGGCTCGGTCTCCAGATAGCGCCGCGAGAAATGCACGCCCCTGGCCCTGCGCTGGGGCGTGTCGGTCATCAGGGCGGCGATGACATCCCCCTCGCCGCGCTCGAGCATCGGGATCAGGTCGTCGTATTCGCGTGCCACGATCACTTCCAGATGCAGGCCCTGACTCTTGGCGAAGCGCTTCATCTCTTCGTATTCAAAACCGTGCAGCTCGCCCTTCCAGAGGTAGTAGGTCACGGCATTGTTGACCGTGAGCATGCGCAGACGCCCCTTCTTCTTCAGTCCGTCGAGGTCATCGGTGTATTGCGGACGTTCTCGGCGCAGGAACAGGGCATGTTCCAGGAAGTGATCCAGTGTGCGCTTGAGTTCGGGGTTGTCGGGACGCAGCCCCAGGGCGAGCGGCACCTCTCCGGTCAGCGAGAACGGTACGCGGAAGTCGTCGCGATATTCGCGTGCGATCTCCAGCCGCACGGAATCGGCCATGGTCAGATCGAGCTGGCCTGCGGCCAGGGCATCGAGGCGTTCGTCCAGGGTCATGCCCGGCGGGGTATGGGTGACATGCACCCCGTATTTCTTCACCAGTGGCGCCAGGGTCTGCTCGAAACTGGTTCCGGCAGGGATGGCAACCGTGCGCCCGCGCAGCCCGGAGCGCTTGCGGATGGGGTCGTCCTTTCGCGCCACCAGCTGCTCGCGGGTGAAGCGCAGCGGCACTGTAAAGGCAATCTGCTCGCGCCGCTCGGGCGTGATGCGCAGGTCGGCGGCGATGACATCGCCCTTGCCGGCAAGCAGGGCGGGGATGAGGTCGGCGAAGGCCTCGACGAAGACCAGCTCGGGGCGCAGGCCCTGTTCGTGCGCGTATTCCGAGAGCAGGTCCAGCTCGAGGTCCGGCTGATCGCCGCGGCGGGGCAGCCAGGTCTCGCGCTCGCGGGTGGCGAGAATGCGCAGCCGGCCGTGTTTTCGGATGGCTTCAAGGTCGCCCTGCTCGACATAGGCCGTGGCATCGTCAACGTTTCGGCCGGCCTCGGGCTTGGCGGGATCGCCTGCATCCGGCGATGGCGCGTCGCAGGCCATGAGCAGGAGTGCAAGGAGGGCGAGCAGCAGGCGTTTGGGCATGGGCACCATCATTCTCCGGGCTTGAATTACAGCATAGTACCCATATATCGGGGGTGAACGAAATTCATGTGAAGGAGGTGCAACGATGTCATTGATGACGGTACATCCGTGGAGTCTGCTGAACCAGCTTCAGCGCGAACTGAATCAGGTGGCCCGCGTCCCTGCCGACAATGGCAGCGATGCTGCCGTGAGCGACTGGGCGCCGGCCGTGGACATCGTCGAGCGTGACGATGCCTATGTCATCCGGGCCGATATCCCCGGTGTCGATCCGAAGGACATCGAGATCGACATGGAGGACGGTGTGCTCACCATCAAGGGCGAACGCAAGTTCGAACAGGAAGAGGAGAAGGACAACTACAAGCGCGTCGAGCGTGTGTATGGAACCTTCTATCGCCGCTTCGTGCTGCCGGATTCGGCCGATGCCGAGAAGATCACTGCAAAGAGCCGCAATGGCGTGCTCGAGGTGGTGATTCCGAAGCAGGAAAAGGTCAAGCCGCGGCGCATCGAGGTCGAGAGCTGATCCTCGGCGCCGCAGGGCGTTTCCCGCCCGGGCCGGTCGCGAATCCACGGATTCGCAGCATTCCCTCCCAGACCCGAGCTCGCCGGCCCGGGTTTTTTCATGCCCGCGGTGTGCACGGCCGTTTTCCTTGGCTGCCGGCGACGATTCCCTGCTTTCGACGGGCTGCTAGAATGCGCGCATGAACGCGCAGTTGCCCGACTACTACCGCCTGCTCGGCGTTTCACCGCAGGCCACCACCGAGGAGATCCGGCAGGCCTACCGCCGGCTCGCGCGCCGCTTTCATCCCGATGTCAGTCGCGAGCCCGACGCGACCGCGCGCTTTCACGAGGTCAGCGAGGCCTGGAGTGTGCTGGGCGATGCGCGCCGCCGTCAGGAATACGACCGTGCCCGGGGCCAGTCCCGCCGTGAGCGGGCCCGTGGCCGAGCGGATGCGGGCCCGGAAACGGGGCGCCCCGACGAGGCGCCGGCCGCGCGTGCCGGCGGCGGTCGCCGTCCCGGGCTGCTCGGTCGCCTGCTGGGGCGATGGGGGCGGCATCGGCAGGACGGGGGCGCGGCGCGGGTGGCCCGCGCGCGGCTTGCACTGCAGGCGGCGCATCGTGGCGGCACCCAGATCCTGCGTGTCGACGGGCGGCGCCTGCGGGTGCACATCCCGCCCGGCGTGCGCCCGGGCGGACGGCTTCGCCTGCGTGGCCAGGGGCCGGAGGGGACGGATCTTGTGGTGGAGCTTGCGGTGGAGGTCGAGCCACCGTTCCGGCTGGAAGAGGGGCGGCTGGTGCTGGACCTGCCGGTTGCGCCCTGGGAGGCGCTGGACGGGGCCCGGATCCAGGTGCCGACCCTGGACGGCCCGGTGATGCTGGCGATTCCGCCCGGCAGCTGCTCCGGCCAGCGACTGCGCCTGCGCGGCAAGGGCTACGGACCACATGGCGACCTGCTGGTGCAGCTCATGGTGCAGGTGCCGGCCGAGGCCGATGCCGAGTGGCGTGCGGCCTGCGCGCGTCTGCGCGAGCAGGGCTTCGATCCGCGTGCCGGCTGGCCCTGATTCGGAACTTTTCACCAGGCTGGCCCTCTGTCATGGGGGAAAACACATGAACTGTCAGAGGAAACGATGATCCGGATACTCGTACGCAATCTGAGCCTTTGCCTGCTGCTGGCACTGCCCGCGGCACCGGCCCTGGCCGCCTTCCCCTCCTTCTGGGGCGAGGAGCCGATGCCGAGCCTGGCGCCGATGCTGAAAAAGACCATGCCGGCCGTGGTCAACATCGCCACCGAGGGTCGGGTGGTCCAGCAGAGCCCGCTTGCCGACCCCCTGCTGCGGCGCTTCTTCGGCGTGCCCCCGGCTCAGGAAAAGAAGGTTCAGGGGCTGGGCTCGGGCGTGATCATCGATGCCGACAAGGGCTATATCGTCACCAATCATCACGTCATCGAGAACGCCGAGCACATCACCGTGACCCTGAACGACGGCCGGCGCCTCGAGGCCGAGCTGGTCGGCGACGACCCCGAGACCGACATTGCGGTCATCCGTGTGCAGGCGAAGGACCTGCATGATCTGGAGCTGGCCGATTCCGACAAGCTGCAGGTGGGTGATTTCGTGGTCGCCATCGGCAGCCCCTTCGGTCTGCGCCAGACCGTAACCTCGGGCATCGTCAGCGGGCTTGGCCGCAGCGGGCTCGGCATCGAGTCCTACGAGGACTTCATCCAGACCGATGCCTCCATCAACCCGGGCAATTCCGGTGGCGCGCTGGTGGATCTGAAGGGCCGCCTGGTGGGTATCAACACCGCCATCCTCGGGCCCAACGGAGGCAACATCGGCATCGGCTTTGCCATTCCCGCCAACATGGTGCACGATGTGGTGGCCCAGCTCATCGAGCATGGCAAGGTGCGCCGCGGCCGTCTGGGCGTGGTGGCCCAGGACCTCACCCCGGAGCTGGCCGGCGCCTTTGGCATCGAGCGTGATGCCGGCGCCGTCATTGCCCAGGTGGAGCGCCCCTCGCCCGCCGAGCGGGCGGGCATTCGTGCCGGTGACGTGGTGACCCGCGTCAACGGGCGCCAGGTGCGCGGGGCCTCCGACATGCGCAATGTCATCGGCCTGCTGCGGGTCGGCTCCGAAGTGGAGCTGGAGCTTCTGCGCAACGGCCGGCCGATGAAGGTCTCGGTGCGCATCGAGGCCCCGGAGGTGCATGTGCTCGATGGGGGCGAGCTGAGCCACTGGCTCAAGGGCCTGAAACTGGCCGACCGCGATGCCGAGGGCAAGGCGGTGGAGGGCGTGCTGGTCCAGGCCGCCGATCCGCGCAGCCCGGCCGTGATCGCGGGGCTGCGTCCCGGTGACCTGATCCTGTCGGCCAATCGCCAGCCGGTGCGCGGGCTGGATGACCTGCGCAAGGCGCTGCACAACGGCGGCAGGGGACTGCTGCTCAACGTGCAGCGCGGCGCCTCTGCCTTCTTCGTGCTGCTGCGATGAGTGGCCAGGAGCCCGGAGACCGCCTGCTGCGCCTGACGGCGGGTGTCGGCCTGCTGCTGGCCATGCTGTTGTTCAGCTGGCAGCTGCAGGTGCTGCCCGAACCCCCTGCGGCCACCGACTGGCTGATGCTGGCCGCCAATGGCGTCACCGCGCTGGTGTTTGCCCTGTTTGCGTTTTTCCCGGGCCAGTTGCGTGAGCGGCTGCCGGAAGGGGGCGCTTCGCGCCTGATGCTGGTGCTGATCTATTCGGTGCTGCTGGTGGCCGCGTTTGGGTTCACCCTCTCGCTGTTGCTGGAATCGCGCTGGTTCCCTGCGCTGGTGATGGCAGGGGTGGGCTACGGGGTGTTCGATGCCCTGCGACGCACGCTCGGCGGAGAAGCCCCGACCGGCGACGGAACGGAATGACCCGGCATGAAAAAGGGGCCGCGAGGGCCCCTTTTTCGTGAACGGCGGACTGTACTCAGCCGCGATTGGCGATCATCTCGTGGATGATGGGGGTGAGGATGATCTCCATGGCAAAGCCCATCTTGCCGCCCGGCACCACCAGGGTGTTGGGGCGCGACATGAAGGAGCCGTCGATCATGTTCAGCAGGTAGGGGAAGTCGGTGCCGAACTTCTTCGGATCCTTGAAACGAATGACCACCAGGCTCTCGTCGGGGGTGGGGATGTCGCGGGCGATGAACGGGTTGGAGGTATCCACCGTCGGCACCCGCTGGAAGTTGATGTCGGTGCGCGAGAACTGCGGGGTGATGTAGTTCACGTAGTCCGGCATGCGACGCAGGATGGTGTCGACGATGGCCTCGGCGGAGTAGCCGCGCTCGGCATTGTCACGATGGATCTTCTGGATCCACTCGAGGTTGACCACCGGCACCACGCCAATGCCCAGGTCCACGTACTGGGCGGCATCCACCTCGTCGGTCTTGACCAGGCCGTGCAGGCCCTCGTAGAACATCAGGTCGGTGCCTTCGGGGATGTCCTCCCAGGGGGTGAACTCGCCCGGCTTGAGGTTGGTGCCAAGGCGTGCATTGTGCTCGGCCGCCTCTTCCTCGCTGTGGATGTAGTAGCGCTTCTTGCCGCCGCCGGTCTCGCCATAGACGCGGAACAGCTCCTCGATCTTGTCGAAGTGGTTGGCCTCGGGGCCGAAGTGGGAGAAGTGCTTGTTGCCCTGCTCTTCCTGCCGCTTCATCTCCTCGCGGAAGGCCATGCGATCGAGGCTGTGCAGGCTGTCACCCTCGATGATGACGGGGTTGATCTTCTCGCGGCGGAAGATGTTCTCGAAGGCGCGCTTGACGGTGGAAGTGCCGGCGCCGGATGAGCCGGTGACGGCAACGACGGGATGCTTCTTGGACATGTCGATCTGCTCCTGAACTTGGATCATATGAAATCGGAACCCGGCCGGGTAGCCTGAACAGGCGCCGCGCACCTCCTCAGGTTACCGGGCAGGCCGATCCGAACCCCTCATTTTACCCAAATCGCCCCTCATGCGCGAACCGCCGCACGACCGGGGTTGCGCCCGGTGTCGGGGATGGTAAGGTTCCGGGGGTGTGTTCACACGACAACAACTCTGAAGGAACGGCAAGGGGGCGAAATGAAGAAGCTGATGCTCGGCATGCTGGGGGGACTGTTCGTGGTCTTTGATGCAGCCACGGTGCAGGCGGCCACGGCAGGTGGCCCGCAGGCGGTGGACATGACCATGAGCGGCTATGGTCTGGCCGCGCTGATCCTGTTCATCCTGGCCTACATCCTGGTCATCCTCGAAGAGAACCTGCATCTGCGCAAGTCCAAGCCGGTGATGGTGGCGGCCGGTATCATCTGGATCCTGGTGGCCCTGGCCTACGAACACTACTACGGCGACAGTACCCAGGCCGAACACCTGGTGCGGCACAACATCCTCGAATATGCCGAGCTGATGCTGTTCCTGCTGGCGGCGATGACCTACATCAACACCATGGAGGAGCGCGACGTGTTCAACGCGTTGCGCGGCTGGCTGGTGTCGCGTGGGTTCTCCCTGCGCATGGTGTACTGGCTCACCGGCCTGCTGGCCTTCTTCATCTCGCCGGTGGCCGACAACCTGACCACCGCCCTGCTGATGGCCGCGGTGGTGATGGCCGTGGGCGGTGACAAGCCGGCCTTCATTGGGGTGGCCTGCATCAATATCGTGGTGGCGGCCAACGCCGGCGGTGCCTTCAGTCCGTTCGGCGACATCACCACCCTGATGGTGTGGCAGAAGGGGCTGGTCGAGTTCATCGAGTTCTTCGACCTCTTTGTGCCCTCGCTGGTCAACTGGGTGGTGCCTGCCGCGATCATGAGCGTGGTGGTGCCGAAGGAGCAGCCCACGCCGCTGGAGGCCGAGATTCGGGTCAAGAAGGGCGGTTTCGTGGTCATTGGCCTGTTTCTCGGCACCATTGCGCTGGCCGTGTCCTTCCACCAGTTCCTGCACCTGCCGCCGATGCTGGGCATGATGACCGGCCTCGGTGTGCTCAAGCTGTACGGCTACTATCTGAGCCGGGTCGAGGGCCGGCTGTACGAGCCGAGTTCGGCCGATGTGGTGCTCGAGGACGAGGGGGCGAAGCGCTTCGACATCTTCAATCAGGTGGCGCGCGCCGAATGGGATACCCTGCTCTTTTTCTATGGTGTGATTCTTTGCGTGGGTGGCCTGGGCGCGCTGGGCTATCTGGCACTTGTCTCCGAGCTGATGTACACCGACCTGGGTCCCACCTGGGCCAACACCCTGGTCGGCATCCTGTCGGCCATTGTCGACAACATCCCGGTGATGTTCGCGGTGCTGACCATGAATCCGGACATGTCGCATGGCCAGTGGCTGCTGGTGACGCTGACCGCCGGCGTGGGTGGTTCGCTGCTGTCGATCGGCTCGGCGGCCGGTGTGGCACTGATGGGCCAGGCCCGCGGCATCTATACCTTCTTTACCCACCTGAAGTGGAGCTGGGCCATTGCCCTGGGCTATGCGCTCAGCATTCTCACTCACCTGTGGATCAACAAGAGCCTGATGTGATGAGCGAGGACTTCCTGGAACTGCCCGTGGCCTTCATGAACGCCGATCATGCCGAGTTCGTCCAGGCCCTGGCGGAACTCGAACAGCTGCTCGAGTCCGGCGACACTGCGGCCGTGGGGCCTGCCTTCGAGCGCCTGCTGGAGCACACGCGGGAACATTTTGGCCGTGAGGAGGCGGCCATGGAGCAGATCCAGTTCCCGCCCTATCGGGCGCACAAGGGCGAACACGAGCGGGTGCTCGGGGTCATGGAGCAGATCCTGGCCCAGTGGCAGGCGGCGCCGGACTCGGAGCGGATGCAGGGCTATATCGAGGACATGCGGGGCTGGTTCCACCAGCATCTGGATACCATGGACCGGGTGACCTCGGTCTGGCTGGCGCGCAACGGTATCGAATAGCAGGGCTCAGTCGGCGCGCCGTCGCCAGATCAGGTCCCAGGTGCCGTGGCCGAGGCGCTGGCCCCTGCGCTCGAACTTGGTCTGCGGACGCCGGGCCGGCCGTTCGACATATTCCCTGTTGCCGGCCGTGTTCTTGAACAGGTCCGCGACCTGGTGCAGGGCCTCGACCATGTGTTCGGCATAGTCCTGCCAGTCGGTGGCCAGATGCAGAAAGGCGCCGGGCTGCATGCGCGTGGCCAGCAGGCGCAGGAAGGCGGGCTGCACGATGCGCCGCTTGTGGTGTTTCTTCTTGGGCCAGGGGTCGGGGAAGTAGATCTGCACGCCGGCCAGTGCCCTTGGCGGAATCATGTGTTCCAGCACTTCCACCGCATCGTGATGGAGCAGGCGCAGGTTGGTCAGCCCCTGCTCCTCGATCAGGCGCAGCAAATGGCCCACGCCGGGTCGATGGACCTCGATGCCGAGGAAGTTGTGCTGCGGCTCGGCGGCGGCCTGGGCGGCGAGCGATTCGCCGTTGCCGAAACCGATCTCGAGGATGACGGGGCGGTCGTTGCCGAACAGGGCGGACAGGTCCAGCGGCGCCTCGCGGTAGTCCACCCCGTATTTCGGCCAGAATCGTTCCAGGGCCTGCTGCTGGCCCCGGGTCAGGCGGCCCTCGCGCAGGACAAAGCTGCGGATGCGACGCAGCCGGGTGTTCGCCTCCGACACGGGATCAGAAGAAGGTGCCGTCGATGGGCGAGGAGGCCGAGGCATAGCGCTTGCGCGGCATGCGTCCGGCGAGGAAGGCCTCGCGCCCGGCCTCGATGGCCTTCTTCATGGCCGAGGCCATCAGTACCGGTTTTTGCGCCTCGGCGATGGCGGTGTTCATGAGCACCCCGTCGCAGCCGAGCTCCATGGCCACGGCGGCGTCGGAGGCGGTGCCCACGCCGGCATCGACGATGATCGGTACCGAGGCATTCTCGATGATCTCGAGGATGTTGTAGGGATTGCGGATGCCGAGACCGGAGCCGATCGGGGCCGCCAGCGGCATGACCGCCACGCAGCCGATCTCCTCCAGTCGCCGGGCAATGATCGGGTCGTCGTTGGTATAGACCATGACCTCGAAGCCGTCGGCCACCAGGATCTCGGCGGCCTTCAGGGTGGCGATGACATCCGGGAACAGGGTCTTTTCGTCGCCCAGCACCTCGAGCTTGACCAGGTTGTGGCCGTCCAGCAGCTCGCGCGCCAGGCGGCAGGTGCGCACGGCGTCTTCCACCGTGTAGCAGCCGGCGGTGTTGGGCAGCAGGGTATAGCGATCCGGCGGCAACACGTCGAGCAGGTTGGGCTCGTCCGGGTTCTGGCCGATGTTGCTGCGGCGCACGGCGATGGTGACGATCTCGGCCCCGCTGGCCTCGATGGCCTGGCGCGTTTCCTCGAGATCCTTGTACTTGCCGGTGCCGACCAGCAGCCGGGAGCGGTAGTCGCGACCAGCGATGTTCAGGGTGTCTTCGGGCATGTCAGCCTCCGCCGATGGCCTGCACGATCTCCACCCGATCGCCAGGCTGTAACTGGAACTGTTCGAACTGGCTGCGGGGCACGATCTCCAGGTTGACCTCCAGCGCCAGGCGTTTGCCGGCCAGACCCAGCGTGTCCAGCAGCTGGGCTGCGGTCAGCGGTTCCGGCAGCTCGCGTTGTTCGCCGTTGATGGTCAGTTTCATGGTGATGTGACAGCAGATTCGTGAAACGCCCATTTTATCACGGGCGGGGCGCTTCCCGCGGGCCGAAGATGGCGGTGCCCACGCGCACCAGCGTGGCACCCTCGGCGATCGCTGCCTCGAGGTCTCCGGTCATGCCCATGGAGAGCGTGTCGAGCCCGGTGAATCCCCGTGTCTGCAGGTCCTCCAGACAATGGCGCAGGCGGGCGAAGGCGGCGCGCTGCCGGTCGAAGTCCTCGCTGCGGGCAGGGATCGTCATCAGCCCGCGCAGCACCAGCCCGTCGATGCCGGCCACGGCCTCGGCCAGGGCCGGCAGCGCTTCGGGCAACACGCCCGCCTTCTGCGGCTCGGCCGAGACATTGACCTGCAGGCAGACCTGCAGCGGCGACATGCCGGCGGGCCGTTGCGCCGCCAGCCGGCGCGCGATCTTCTCGCGGTCGATGCTGTGCATCCAGTGGGCGTGTTCGGCCACCAGCCGGGTCTTGTTCGACTGCAGCGGCCCGATGTAGTGCCACTCGAGGTCCAGGTCGGCCAGGCGCTGCGCCTTGTCGGCCAGTTCCTGGGCATAGTTCTCGCCAAAGGCGCGCTGGCCGCAGGCATGGGCGGCGCGTATGGCTTCGTCCGGCTTGGTCTTGCTCACGGCCAGCAGTTGCACGCTGCCTTCGGGGCGCCCGAAGCGGGACTCGGCCGCCCGGATGCGGGCGCGCACGGCCTCGAGTCGTTCACAGATCTCCGACATGGCAGACTCCCTCGGACCAAAGGGCAGTGCCCTTGTGCTTAAATTGGGGTATAAACCTGTATGGGGCGCATTCTCGCACAACGTGCGGGCGGCCCGCACGATACGACAAGACAGCACATACCGCACGCAAGGGAGACTCGATGGACATTGCTCAGCTGCTCGCCTTCAGCGTCAAGAACGGCGCTTCGGACCTGCACCTTTCCGCCGGCCTGCCACCGATGATTCGCGTCGATGGCGACGTGCGTCGCATCAACGTGCCGCCAATGGACCACAAGGCCGTGCACGACATGGTGTACGACATCATGAGCGACAAGCAGCGCAAGGACTACGAGGAGTACCTGGAGACCGACTTCTCGTTCGAGATCCCGGGCCTGGCCCGCTTTCGTGTCAATGCCTTCAACCACCATCGCGGCGCCGGCGCGGTGTTTCGTACCATTCCCTCCAAGATCCTCACCCTGGAGCAGCTCGGCTGTCCCAAGATCTTCGAGGAAATTGCCTCCTACCCGCGCGGCATCGTGCTGGTGACCGGGCCCACCGGCTCGGGCAAGTCCACCACCCTGGCGGCCATGATCGACTACAAGAACGACAACGAGCAGGGGCACATCCTTACCATCGAGGATCCGATCGAATTCGTGCACGAATCGAAGAAGTGCCTGGTCAACCAGCGCGAGGTGCACCGCGATACGCTGGGCTTCAACGAGGCCCTGCGCTCGGCCCTGCGCGAGGACCCGGATACCATTCTGGTGGGCGAGATGCGCGACATCGAGACCATCCGCCTGGCCCTGACCGCGGCCGAGACCGGCCACCTGGTGTTCGGCACCCTGCACACCAGCTCGGCTGCCAAGACCATCGACCGCATCATCGACGTGTTCCCGGCCGCCGAAAAGGACATGGTCCGGGCCATGCTCTCGGAGTCGCTGCGTGCGGTCATCTCGCAGACCCTGCTGAAGAAGATCGGTGGCGGTCGTGTGGCGGCGCACGAGATCATGATCGGCACCCCCGCCATCCGCAACCTGATCCGCGAGGGCAAGGTGGCGCAGATGTACTCCGCCATCCAGACCTCGCAGAACGTGGGCATGCAGACGCTCGACCAGAGCCTCAAGAATCTGCTCCAGCGCGGGGTCATTTCCAAGGAAGAGGCGCGCCGGCGCGCCGCCAATCCCGACATCTTCTAGCGAGGTAACGGCCCATGGATCGCGACAAGGCGATACGCTTCATGCACGATCTGCTGCGCACCATGCTCAGCAAGCAGGGTTCCGACCTGTTCATCACCGTGGGGGCGCCACCCTCGATGAAGATCGACGGCAAGATGACGCCGATCACCAACCAGCCGCTTTCGCCCTCGCACACCCAGGTGCTGGTGCGCTCCATCATGAACGACAAGCAGGCCGCCGAGTTCGAGGAGCACCAGGAGGTCAACTTTGCCATCAGCCTGCCGGGGGTGGCGCGTTTCCGTGTCAATGCCTTTACCCAGCGCGGTTCGCACGGGATGGTGCTCAGGACCATCAACAGCGAGATTCCCACCTTCGAGCAGCTGCACCTGCCGCCGGTGCTGAAGGACATCTCCATGACCCGGCGCGGGCTGGTGATCTTCGTCGGCGGTACCGGATCGGGCAAGTCCACCTCGCTGGCGGCCATGGTCGGCTACCGCAACGAGAACTCCTACGGGCACATCGTCACCATCGAGGATCCGATCGAATACATCCACGACCACAAGAACTGCCTGGTCACCCAGCGCGAGGTGGGGGTGGATACCGAGAGTTACGAAATTGCGCTGAAGAACACCCTGCGTCAGGCCCCGGATGTCATCCTGCTCGGCGAGATCCGCGATCGCGAGACCATGGACTATGCCATCGCCTTCGCCGAGACCGGCCACCTGTGCCTGTCCACCCTGCACGCCAATTCCACCAACCAGGCGCTGGACCGCATCATCAACTTCTTCCCGGAAGAGCGCCGCCCGCAACTGCTGATGGACCTGTCGCTGAACCTCAAGGCAGTGGTCTCGCAGCGCCTCATCCCGCGCGCCGACCAGAAAGGCCGGGTGCCGGCAGTGGAGGTGCTGATCAACACCCCGCTGATGTCCGACCTCATCTTCAAGGGCGAGGTGCACGAGATGAAGGAGCTGATGGCCAAGTCCGGCGAGCAGGGCATGAAGACCTTCGACCAGGCCCTGTTCGACCTCTACGAGGAGGGGCTCATCACCTACGAGGATGCCCTGCGTAACGCCGACTCGGTCAACGACCTGCGTCTGCGCATCAAGCTCGAGAGCAAGCGCAGCCAGAAGGCCGATCTGATGGACGAGGTCGGTCACCTGCAGATGGAAGAAGACCCGGAGGAAAGCGGCCTGCTGCGCTGACCCTCCGGGTCACGGCTTGAAAAGGCCGTTTTATGAACTAGAATCCTTTTTCGTTGCTCCTGCCGGAAAGTTTCTGCCTGCAGCGATACCGGACGCAGATCCGGCCTGCAAGCTTCAAAGAACAACTGGATGGGAGGAGTCGATGAAACTCACACGACGCAATTTTCTCAAGCTTACCGGCAGCACCGCCACGGCTGCCGCCATGGGGGCCGGTGCCGGTGGCGCACTGCTTGGCAGCAAGCCCGCGGCCGCCGCATCCCCCGCGCCCGCTGTACAGCGCATGGGGGCCGCCGAACTGCCCAAGCCCAAGGGGCCACGCGCAGTGGTCCTCGGGGGGGGCTGGGCCGGCCTCACCCTGGCCAAGTACCTGAAGAAGGAAAATCCCAAGCTCGATGTGGTGCTGATCGAGAAACGGGCCACTTTCATGTCCTGCCCGATCAGCAATCTGTGGCTGGTGGGCGGCGTGGAGCTGGAGTTCCTGACCCACAGCTTCCTCGATGCGGCCCGCAACAACAACTACCTGTTCTTCAATGCCACCATGATCGATCTCGATCGCGAGAAGCGGCGGGTGTATACCGATCAGGGCTATCTCGACTACGACTACCTCGCCCTGTGTCCCGGCATCGACTACAACTACAAGGCCATCGGGGTGGACGACCCGGAGGCCGAGTACAAGCTGCGGCAGAACTACCCGGCCGGTTTCATGCCCGGATCCGAACACATCTCGATCCGCAACAAGCTGGAGGACTTCGACGGCGGGGTGTTCCTGCTCACGGTGCCGGCGGGCAATTACCGTTGCCTGCCCGGACCGTACGAGCGGGCCTGTCTGGTGGCCTCCTACTTCAAGAAGGAGAAGATCCCCGGCAAGGTGGTGCTGCTCGACGCGAATCCCGACATCACCATCAAGAAGGACGGTTTCCACGCTGCCTTCGACGAGCTGTACAAGGGCATCATCGAGTACAAGCCCTCGTTCGCCATCAAGTCGGTGGATCCGGACAAGCGGGTGGTCTCCTCGGATTTCGAGGACATCAAGTTCGACGATGCCGCCATCTACCCGCGCGTGCGTGCATCCAGGCTGATCGAACAGCTGGGTCTGGCCGATCCCAAGAGTCCGCAGATGGAGGCCCGGATCGATCAGCAGTTCAACAATGTCATTGGCGACGACCGTGTGTATGTAGTGGGTGATGCCCGTCCGATGCCGTTCTCCAAGAGTGGCAACACGGCCAATTCCGAGGCCAAGAACATCGCCAGGGTCATCGCCGCCCGTTCCATGGGCAAGGAGGTGAAGGAATGGGTGAGCCCGCACACCGTCTGCTATTCGGTGGTGCAGCTCGAGCCGCGGGAGGCGATCAGCGTGGATGCCTACTACAAGCACAATCCCGACGGCTCGTTTGCCTTCGATCGCGTCAAGCTGTTCGAGAAGCGCAGCGTGGCGCGTGGCGAGGCCACCCTGGAGTGGGCCGAGGGCCTGTATCGCGACATGTTCGGCTGATGCGGCCCTGCAGCACCTGCTGCACGCTTCCCGGGGCCGGCGGGCATCTGCCGGCCCCGCCCTTGTCCACGGCAGACATTCGGAGATACCCATGCAGCGACGCAGTTTCATCAAGCTCTGCACCGCCTTTGCCGCCGGCATTGCCGCGCGTCCGCAGCTCCTGGCAGCGGCCGAGGGGCCGGTGCAGGAACGGCAGCGTGTACGGCTCGTCGATGTGGCCGGCCGGCCGCTGATTCCCGACAACCTGGAGGTGGGGAGAAACTATCTGTTTCATTACCCGTATCGGGGTACGCCCTGTTTCCTCATCCGTCTGCCCTTCGACACGGTGAAGGCCGGGATCGAGCTGAAGACCGAGGACGGTACTTCCTATCGCTGGCGCGGGGGCGTGGGTGAGGGTGGACAGGTCGTGGCCTTTTCGGCCATCTGCAGCCACCTGATGACACACCCGACGAAAAAGATTGCCTTTATCCACCATTATCACGGCAAGGCCTCGGGGCTTGCCGGGCGTACCGATGTCATCGCCTGTTGCGCCCACGGCAGCGTATTCGACCCGGCCGCGGGCGGCAAGGTGATCGCCGGCCCGGCACCGCAGCCCCTTACGGCCATCCTGCTGGAGCAGGACGAAGCGGGCGTGATCCATGCCGTCGGTACCCAGGGCGCCGATTTCTACCACCAGTTCCTGCGCACCTTCAAGCGCGAGTTGCGCAAGGAGTTCGGCCGTGGAGTGGCGGATGACCCGGTGGAAGGCGACGCCCGGGTTCGCGCGCTCGACCGTTACAGCCGGAAGATCATCGATTGCTGAAGGCGTCTGCCGGTGCGGATGCACCACAATCGGT
Organism: Gammaproteobacteria bacterium; assembly: GCA_003696465.1. GTDB lineage: Bacteria > Pseudomonadota > Gammaproteobacteria > J044 > J044 > J044. The sequence goes on from RFHG01000224.1 coordinate 21,021, forward strand.
TGCGATGTTGTATCCTCAGACGGAGCACGATTGATCACACAGGATGCCGGAGTCCCGCGGATGAACATCGACCCCTACCTGCGCCTGATGGCCCAGAAGAATGCCTCGGACCTGTTCTTTACCACCGGGGCGCCACCGAGCGTAAAGATCGACGGCGAGCTGCGCTACATCAGCAACAAGCGCATCGAGCCGGGCCAGATCAAGGAGGCGGCCTACAAGCTGATGGGCGACGAGAAGGCCGCCGAGTTCGAGCTGACCAAGGAAATGAACATGGGCCTGTCGCTCAAGGGCGTGGGCCGCTTCCGCATCAACTTCTATGTCCAGCGCGGCGAGGTGTCGATGGTGATCCGCTACATCAAGAGCGAGATCCCCACCATCGAGCAGATTCACATGCCGCCGGTGCTCAAGGACCTGGTGATGAACAAGTCCGGGCTGATCCTGGTGGTGGGGGCCACCGGCTCGGGCAAGTCCACCACCCTGGCCTCGATGATCGACTACCGCAACACGAACACGGCCGGCCACATCCTGACCATCGAGGATCCGATCGAGTATGTGTTCGAGCACAAGCAGTCCATCGTCGGCCAGCGTGAGGTCGGGCTCGACACCCTGAGTTACGACAACGCCCTGCGCGAGGCCATGCGCGAGGCGCCGGATCTCATCATGATCGGCGAGATCCGCGACCACAACACCATGGAGGCGGCCATCGCCTTCGCCGACACCGGCCACCTCGCGCTCTCGACCCTGCATGCCATCAATGCCAACCAGGCCCTGGAGCGCATCGTCAACATGTTCCCGCCGGAGGCCAAGAACCAGGTGCTGATGGACCTCTCGCTCAATCTCAAGGCCATCGTTGCTCAGCGTCTGGTGCCCACCAAGGACGGAGACCGGGTGCCGGCGGTGGAGATCCTCATCAATACCCCCTATATCGCCGAGCTCATCAAGAAGGGCGAGATGGGCTCGATGAAGGAGGTGATGGAGAAGGGCGGCTCGATGGGCATGCAGACCTTCGACCAGTCGCTCTACGAACTGTACAAGGCCGGCATTGTCGATCTGCAGGCGGCCCTGGCCAATGCCGATTCGCGCGGCGACCTGGAATGGCGCATCAACTTCGGCGGCGGGGTGAAGAGCCTGAAGAAGAAGGAGGAACGGCTCGACTTCCCCAGCGATGCACTCGGTGGCAGTGGCGACCTGGATGACCTGCAGGCCAAGGCCGCGCTCAAGGAAACGGCCGAGGAGGGCCGGCTGGTGGACGAAAAGCCGCTCGATGACGAGCTGGGCGACCTCAAGCCGCTGGACGAGGTCAAGGTGATCGACGACTGAGCGCCGCGGGTCGCGGCTCAGGCAAAGACGCTGCGCGCATCGAACACCGGGCCATCCACGCAGACGCGCTGCATGGCCGGCCCCGAGTCGGTCTGCACCTCGACCACACAGCCGGCACAACCGCCCACCGCACAGGCCATGAACTCCTCCAGCGAGACCTGGCAGGGCAGGTCGTATGCGCGCGCCAGCGCGGCCACGGACTCCAGCATCGGGTGCGGACCGCAGGCGAACACCTCGACCTCGGCCAGGGCCGCGGGTTCCAGTGCCTCCAGCCAGTGGCGGGCAAGCTCGGTGACATAGCCCTCGAAGCAGCCGGGGTAGCCCCGCAGGCTGGCAAGCCGGGAGGCCACGCCCCAGTCCTCCAGCAGCGGCATGCAGCCGATCACGCCGTCGGGCATGCCCGGCAGCATCAGGCGCGAGGGCCGGCTGCGGAAGGGAAACGGTACCTCGGAGCCGAGGATGACGAAGGGCGAGAAACGCGCATCGTCCTTCAGCTGCTGGGCCGAGAAGATCATGGGCGGCATGCCCACGCCACCGCCAATGAGCAGTGGTCGCGGTCGTTCCGGATGGAATTCGAACGGCCGTCCGATCGGACCCAGAATGCTCAGACGCTCGCCCACGCGCCGCTCGGCCAGCAATCGCGTGCCTTCGCCCACGGCCTTGTACAGGAATTCCACCATCCCCGACTCCGGGTCGGTGCGCATGATGGAGATGGGGCGGCGCATGGGCCGTTCCGGCGAGACGCGCAGATGGGCGAAGCTGCCGGGCAGGGCCTTGCGCGCGATGACCGGCGCCGAAACCTGCAGGATGTACTGATCGCCCTCGAAGGACTCGTGGGCAAGGATCGGGGCGTCATCGACGAGATGAATGCTGTTGCGGTGCGTGTTCATGCAGCGGCTCCGGTATTGGCCGCTATTGTGCCACATGGCGCTTCATTCGGGCACGGCAGCCTGATAGAATCGCCTCGTCCGCAGCACGCGGGCAAGGAAGAACGTTGCACAGGGAATCCGGGTCGGTGCGCCGTCTTGTCAGCTCCCTGTGTGGCATTCGTCACGGCACAACACAACAGGGAGAAATCCAATGCTTGGAAAACTCAAGGAAAAGGCTGGCGACAAGATGCTGGGCAAGGTTGTCGAGCAGGTCGCCCCGTCACTGAAGCCACACCTGGATCGTATTCAGGAGCTCGATCCGCAAAAGATCAACGACGATCAGTTCTATCAGGAGGAAGTGGTCAGCCCGGCGCTGACGGCCATCAAGCTTGCCAGCAGTGGCGTGGCCGGGATGATTCCCGGATTCGATGATCGCTTCGCTTCCGCAATGCGTCATCTGCGCAACGAGCTGCTCATTGTCGACGCCGAGCGTGTGGCTCTGGCGGATGATTTTGCGGCGCGGTTGCCGCAGGTGCTGCTGGAAGGTTTCCGCAAGAGTGCCTGAGTGCGTGCGGGCGGCCTTGTGCCGCCCGCTCCCTGCTCCGAATCAGTCCTTTGTATAGAAGATCCCGGGGATCCAGCTCTTCCTGAGCCGGGTCGTCTTCTGCTGTTCCTTCGCGCGTTCGTCCCGAAACACGAAGTGCTTGGTGCCAAAGCGCAGCACATCCCGGTCCTGCAGGCTGTGTTCCTCGACCTGCTCGCCGTTGACGAAGCTGCCATTGGTGCTGTTCAGGTCCCTGAGCAGGTAGCGGGGGCTGCCGTCGGGCGCATCGTCGTGGCGCTCGATCTGAGCGTGATGCTGGCTCACCAGGGGGTCATCGATGGTGAGGTTGCAGTGCAGCGCACGGCCGATGGTGAAGGTGGTGCTGCCGAGTTCGAATTCGCTGATGACCACATCGTCGTGCATGAGCAGCAGTCTGGCCATGATCTCCTCCCTGGTATCAGTTGGCGGTGCCGAGCAGGGTGTCGCGGGCCCGGCCGCGGAAGTGCCAGCCGGCGAAGGGGGTGTTGCGCCCCCCGCTCAGCATGCGGGCCGGATCCAGCTCCCATTCGTCCTGCGGATCGATGATGCAGAGGTCGGCCGGGCGGCCCGCCTCCAGCCGGCCGGCGCCGGTGCCGAGCAGCTCGGCCGGGGCCCGGGTCAGCGCATCGAGCACGCGCATCCGCGGCAGCCCTTCCTCGATCAGCTTCAGCGCCAGCGGCAACAGGGTCTCGAGCCCGGAGATGCCGGGTTCGGTGCTGGGGAAGGGGGCCAGCTTGGCATCGGCCTCGTGCGGCTGGTGGTCGGAAACGATCAGGTCGATGGTGCCGTCGGTCACGCCCTGGCGCAGGGCCGCGCGGTCGCGGTCGCTGCGCAGCGGCGGCAGCACATGGCACTGGGCGTCGAAGTCGCCCAGGTCCACCTCGGTGAGGAACAGCTGGTGGATGGCGACATCGCAGCTCACCGGCAGCCCCTCGGCACGGGCCTGGCGCATCAGCTGCACCCCGCGCGCGGTGGAGAGGCGGCAGAAGTGGGTGCGGGCGCCGGTCTGCTCCACCAGCGCCAGCAGGGCGCCCAGGGCGGCGGTTTCGGCCGCGGCCGGAATGCCGGGCAGGCCCAGGCGCGAGGCCACCGGCCCCTCGTGGGCGCAGCCGCCGGCGGCAAGTCCGGGATCCTGCGGATGCAGGTATATGGTCAATCCCTGGCTGGCGGCGTATTCCATGGCCCGGCGCAACAGGCGCAGGTCACGCACCGGGCGCAGGCACTGGGCCACGCCGATTGCGCCGGCGGCGCGCAGCGCGGCCATCTCGCTCAGTTGTTCACCGGCAAGATCCCGGGTCAGGGCGGCAATGATGTCGATATGGCAGTGGCCGTCGGCCACCGCCTGTTGCTGGACGAAATCGACCTCGGCCGGCGAGTCGATCACGGGGGTGGTGTCGGGCAGGCAGGCCATGCGGGTGATGCCGGAGGCGATGGCGGCGCGCGCCTCGGAGGCAATGGTGGCCTTGTGTTCCTGGCCGGGCTCGCGCAGGTGCACGCCGACATCGATCAGCCCGGGCACCACCCAGCAGCCACTGGCGTCGATGCGCTGCTCGGGGGTGAAATCGGCGGGCGCCTCACCCACGGCCAGGATGCGGCCATCGGCGACCGCCAGCGCGCCTTCCCGCTCGAGGCCGCTGGCCGGGTCGAGCAGCAGGCCGTTCTCGATCAGCAGATTCATGCGGCTTCTCCTCCGCCCATGATCAGCGACATGACCGCCATGCGCACGGCGATGCCGTTGCTGACCTGTTCCAGGATCACCGACTGTGGCCCGTCGGCCACCCGCGAGTCGATTTCCACGCCGCGGTTGGCCGGGCCCGGGTGCATGACGATGGCATCGGGCCGCGCACGCCGCAGCCGTTCCGGCGTGAGGCCATAGAGCTGGAAGAATTCGTGTTCGCTC
>RFHG01000225.1 GCA_003696465.1 Gammaproteobacteria bacterium
CCTGTGTTGGGCAATCCGGGCGAATAAAGCAGAGGATCGTCCGTCGCGGCCAGCATGATCGTATCGCCGGGCTTCGCGACCGCCACGGCGTGGTTCAGCGTCGCATAGGCATCCGTCCAGCCGACCACGCCGCCGTAGGTGTCGCTGCCCACCTGCGGATCAACATAGATCACCCCCGGCGAAACCGGCTGCGCATACACATCCACGGTGATCTGTACCGCCGCAGAACTGGCATACGGGTCGCTGGCATAAGCATCCAAGATGGCATAAGGCTGGCCGGTCGCACCTGGGGCCGGCTGGAAAATCACACGTCCATAGACATCGGTGACCTGCGAATAGCTTGCAACAATCTGAGGACCTATCACTGGTGCGCCCAGCGGGCCACTCACCTGATACAGCGTGCCAGCAGCGGGCAAGGTGCTGATAGTCAATGTCAATGGGTCGCCGTTGGCATCGAAGGCATCCAGATCAATCGTCGCATAGCTGTCCTGGACCATCGTCAGTGCACCCGGACTGACCATCACAGGCGGGGTGTTGGCCGTCCAAACCGGCATCTGAGCCGGGTTGCCGCCACCCAGAGTGCCGTTGTTCGCATTAGCCGTCAGATCTTTAACGACGGTTCCAGAGCCCTCGTCGAAATTCCAGTACCCGACCAGCCCCGGCTCGTTGCCGAGCAACCTGCGGTTCATATCCGCACGGATTTGTGCCTGAGTGCGGGCTACATTCCAAATTCTGACCTCGTCAATTTCACCATTGAAGCTGCGACCTCCCTGCCACCACTGACCGATATTCAAGCCGCGGGTGTTATGTACCACAGGAACCGGAACAGCACCGGAACCCTCCAGTACGCCATCAATATAGATGTGCGCCTGAGTCCCGGTATAAACACCGGCAATGTGATGCCAGGAACCGTCGCGGATATCGGTTACTGATGTCGCACCAGCGAAATTGGTGGTCGACTGCCCACCCTGACCAAGACCAAAGCTGATATTGGCAAGTGCGCTGTCGCCCTGAATCACCCAGCCAGTGCTATCGATCTGGCCGTGGGATTTATCAATCACGATAAAGTACGCATTCTGGGTTGGCCTGGCCCGTACCCAGGCACTGACCGTAAACGGCCCGACCGGATTGAAGACAGCATTGTTCGGGATAGTGATCGTGTCCTGCACTCCGTTAAACGCCAGCGCATACGGATCATCATGCAGGCCGGCCACCGGCGGCGTGTTGACATGGATCACGTTGATCGCAAACGAGCCGGCAATCGGCGTGGCGATCACACCATCGGAGAGGGTGAATCCGATCGTGTCCACTCCTGAAACGGATGGATTCGCATAGTAATCCATCAGGCCCGCATCGATATCGGCCTGCGTGAAGGTGCTGTTCACCCCAAGCGGCACGCCAAATCTGTAAAGCACACCAAGAACCGGCGCCTGCGTAATCGTGTAGGTGAGCTGCGCAGGCGTGTTGTCCACATCGGTCGCATACAGATCGGCGGGTGTCAGTGTATGCACCGCACCGGTATAGTCGGCATAGACATCCACCGGACCAGTGTTGACAAGCGACGGCGGGTCATTCACCGGCTGCACATACGGATTGACATGAAGCAGCGTGCTTGAGTACGGATCGGACACAGCGACGATGAAGCTGTC
>RFHG01000025.1 GCA_003696465.1 Gammaproteobacteria bacterium
AAGGAGCCGAGGTCGGCCACCTCGACGAAGGCCCTCAGGTTGTCGATGTCCATGTGCCCTCGCTGCGGACGCGCATTTCCTGCCCGCACAACTTATAACAAAAAGGAATATATAACATAAAAACAATTCCTTTGTGTTATTTGGCGGCCGGATCTAGAATCGTCTCATCCTTCAGGAGGCAGTGAAGATGAGCGGAAAGACCCTTTACGACAAGCTCTGGGACGAGCACGTGGTGCGTACCGAGGAAGATGGCACCGCGCTGCTCTACATCGACCGGCACCTCGTGCATGAGGTGACTTCGCCCCAGGCCTTCGAGGGGCTGCGACTGGCCGGGCGCAAGCCCTGGCGCACCGATGCGGTGCTCGCGGTCCCCGATCACAATGTGCCCACCACCGATCGCAGTCAGGGCATCCAGGATCCGGTATCCCGCATTCAGGTGGAGACACTGGACCAGAATTGCCGAGAGTTCGGCATTACCGAGTTCCCCATGAACGACATTCGCCAGGGCATCGTGCATGTCATCGGTCCGGAGGAGGGCTTCACCCTGCCGGGCATGACGGTGGTCTGCGGAGACTCGCACACCTCCACGCACGGAGCCTTCGGGGCACTGGCCTTTGGGATCGGGACTTCCGAGGTGGAGCATGTACTGGCCACCCAGTGCCTGATCCAGAAAAAGATGAAGAACATGCGCATCACCGTGGAGGGGAAGGTGGGCCCCGGGGTGACGGCGAAGGACATTGTGCTGGCCATCATCGGCGAGATCGGCACCGCCGGCGGAACCGGCTATGCCATCGAGTTTGCCGGCGAGGCGATTCGTGACCTCTCCATGGAGGGGCGCATGACGGTCTGCAACATGGCCATCGAGGCCGGTGCCCGTGCCGGCATGATCGCGGTGGATGACACCACCATCGACTATGTGCGCGGACGTCCCTGGGCGCCGAAGGGCGAGCTCTGGGAGCAGGCCGTTGCCCACTGGAAGACGCTGCATTCCGATGCCGATGCGACATTCGATCGCGAAGTGGTGATCGAGGCCGCGTCCATCCGACCGCAGGTTACCTGGGGTACGTCCCCGGAGATGGTCATTCCGGTGGATGCCCGCATACCGGACCCCGCCGACGAACCCGATACGGTGAAGGCGGCCGGCATGCGCAAGGCACTGGAATACATGGGGCTCCAGCCTGGTACGCCGATTGCCGAAGTGGCCGTGGACAAGGTCTTCATCGGTTCCTGCACCAACTCGCGGATCGAGGATCTGCGTGCCGCGGCTGCCGTGGTCAAGGGGCGCAAGGTGGCCGACAACGTCAAGCAGGCGATGGTGGTGCCCGGCTCCGGCCTGGTCAAGAAGCAGGCCGAGGAAGAGGGTTTGCACGAGATCTTCCTCGAGGCCGGCTTCGAATGGCGCGAGCCCGGCTGCTCCATGTGCCTGGCCATGAACGCCGACCGGCTCGAGCCCGGCGAGCGCTGTGCCAGCACCTCGAACCGCAACTTCGAGGGGCGCCAGGGGCAGGGCGGCCGGACCCATCTGGTCAGCCCGGCGATGGCCGCAGCCGCAGCCATTGCCGGTCATTTCGTCGATGCCCGCGAGTTCGCGGAGGAGGCAGCGGCATGAAACCTTTCAATCAAGTTAACGGGCTGGTGGTGCCGCTCGATCGGCCCAATGTGGACACCGACGCCATCATTCCCAAGCAGTATCTCAAGTCGGTCAAGCGCACGGGCTTCGGGCCCAACCTGTTCGATGACTGGCGCTATCTCGATCCGGGCGAGCCGGGCATGGATCATTCAAGGCGCCGGCCGAACCCGGACTTCGTGCTCAATCAGCCGCGCTATCAGGGGGCCGAAGTCCTGCTGGCGCGCGAGAACTTCGGCTGCGGTTCGTCCCGCGAGCATGCCGTGTGGGCGCTGACCGACTATGGCATCCGCAGTGTCATCGCGCCGAGTTTTGCCGACATCTTCTACAACAACAGCTTCAAGAACGGCCTGTTGCCCATCGTGCTCGACGAGGCGACGGTGGATCGGCTGTTCCGGGAAGTGGAGGAGAACGAGGGCTATCGGCTGGTCATCGACCTCGAGCAGCAAACCATTACCACGCCCTCGGGCGAGGTCATCCCCTTCGAGGTGGACGAGTTCCGGCGCTATTGCCTGCTCAACGGGCTGGATGACATCGGCCTCACCCTGCAGCATGCGGACGAGATCCGTGCCTACGAGGAACGCAGGCGCAAGGAAGCACCCTGGCTGTTTGCGGGAGTAGAATAACCATGATGCGCATCTTCATGGGAGTACTCCTTATGGCCCTGAGCACGGTTTCTTCTGCGGGCGGCATGACGCTTTCCAGCCCGGATGTCCACGAGGGGCAGCGGGTTGCAGAGGCATTTGTCTACAACGGTTTCGGATGCACGGGGGGCAACCTGTCTCCTGCACTGACGTGGTCGGGTGAGCCGGGTGGCACGCAGAGCTTTGCCGTCACCGTGTTCGACCCGGATGCCCCGACCGGTCATGGCTGGTGGCACTGGCTCATCTACGACATCCCGGCGGATGTGCACAGCCTGCCCCGGGGTGCCGGTGATCCTTCTTCCGGGCTTGCCCCTGCCGGCAGCCATCAGGGCATGACCGACTTCAAGACCACCGGCTACGGAGGCCCCTGCCCGCCGGTGGGGCACGGTACCCATCGTTACGTGTTTACCGTGCATGCGCTGGATGTGCCCCGGCTTGGCCTGCCCGAAGGCACCCCGCCCGGAGAGCTGGCGCGCGCCATCGCGGCGCACGAACTGAACAGCGCCAGCATCACGGCCGTGTACTCACGCTGAACAGAGGAACCCAATGAGCGCAAAGATTCTGGTACTGCCCGGTGATGGCATCGGGCCGGAGATCGTTGCCGAGGCGGTCAAGGTGATCGAGGCCCTGCGGCGCGACGGGCTGGATGTGGAACTCGAGGAAGGCACCATAGGCGGTGCCGGCTACGACGCACATGGCAAGCCCCTGCCCGATGAAACCCTGGCCCTGGCACGCGAGGCGGATGCCATTCTGCTGGGTGCCGTGGGCGGGCCCCAGTACGACAGCCTGCCGCGTGAACTGCGTCCGGAGCGCGGGCTGCTGGGCATTCGCTCGGAGCTCGACCTGTTCTCCAATCTGCGCCCAGCTATTCTCTATCCCCAGCTGGCCGACGCCTCCACCCTGCGGCCGGAAGTGGTTGCGGGGCTCGACATCATGATCGTGCGCGAGCTGACCGGCGGCATCTATTTTGGCCAGCCGCGCGGGATCGAGACGCTGGAAAACGGGGTGCGTCGAGGCTTCAACACCCTCGAGTACACCGAGCCGGAGATCGAGCGCATTGCCCGCTCTGCCTTCGAGATCGCCATGAAACGCGATCGCCGGGTTTGCTCGGTGGACAAGGCCAATGTGCTCGAGGTCTCCGAACTCTGGCGCGAGGTGGTCACCCGGGTGGGCGAGGACTACCCGGAAGTGGAGCTGTCGCACATGTATGTGGACAATGCGGCCATGCAGCTCGTGCGCGCGCCCAAGCAGTTCGATGTCATGGTCACCAAGAACATGTTCGGCGATATCCTCTCGGATGCCGCTGCCATGCTCACCGGCTCCATCGGCATGCTGCCCTCGGCCTCGCTCAATGCGGAGGGCAGGGGCATGTACGAGCCCATCCACGGTTCGGCGCCCGATATTGCCGGCCAGGGCGTTGCCAACCCCCTGGCCACCATCCTTTCGGTGGCCATGATGCTGCGCTACAGCCTGAACCGTCCTGATGATGCCCGCCGCATCGAGGATGCGGTTGGCAAGGTGCTGGACCAGGGCCTGCGTACCCCCGACATCTGGTCGGAGGGCACGCGCAAGGTGGGCACGGCCGAGATGGGCGATGCCGTTGTCGCCGCCCTTTGAATGCAGGAGTAGAACACGATGAGCAAGACCTATGATGTAGCGGTCGTTGGCGCCACCGGTGCGGTCGGCGAGACCATGCTGTCCATCCTTGCCGAGCGCAAGTTCCCTGTTGGTCGGGTGCATGCCCTGGCCAGCAGCCGTTCGGCCGGCAAGAAGGTGCCTTTCGGGGACACCCAGCTCACGGTCGAGTCGCTGGACGATTTCGATTTCTCGCAGGTGCAGATCGGCCTGTTCTCGGCCGGCGCCTCCGTGTCTGCGGTGCATGCGCCGCGTGCCGCGGAGGCCGGTTGTGTGGTCATCGACAACACCTCGCAGTTCCGCTACGACGACGACATTCCGCTGGTGGTGCCCGAGGTCAATCCGCATGCCATTGCGGACTACCGCAATCGCGGCATCATTGCCAATCCCAACTGCTCCACCATCCAGATGCTGGTGGCGCTCAAGCCCCTCCACGATGCGGCCGGTATCGAGCGTATCAATGTGGCGACCTACCAGGCCGTATCAGGTACCGGCAAGGAGGCCATCGAGGAGCTGGCCAGCCAGACGGCCAATCTGCTCAACGGCCGCGAGGTGCACTGCGAGGTCTACCCAAAGCAGATCGCCTTCAACTGCCTTCCGCACATCGACGTCTTCCAGGACAACGGTTACACCAAGGAAGAAATGAAGATGGTCTGGGAGACCCGCAAGATCATGGAAGACGACTCCATCCAGGTGAACCCGACGGCAGTCAGGGTGCCGGTGTTCTACGGCCACTCCGAGGCCGTGCACATCGAGACGCGGGAAAAGCTGACTGCTGACCAGGCGCGAAGCCTGCTGGAGCAGGCGCCCGGCGTGAAGGTTCTGGACGAGCATCGGGATGGCGGCTATCCCACTGCGGTCACCGAAGGGGCCAATTCCGATCCGGTCTGGGTGGGCAGGATTCGGGAAGATATCTCGCATCCGCGCGGGCTTGATCTGTGGGTGGTGGCCGACAATGTGCGCAAGGGGGCCGCGCTGAACAGTGTGCAGATTGCCGAGATTTTGATAAAAGATTATTTATAATCTATAGTTACGGGCAATACTTAGAGTACACTTGTTAAAGTGCCTTCTTCGGAGGTTATTCCATCCCGGCGTCGGATGGGGTAATTTGGGGGAGCACGGCCCGCCAAGGGGTGACTGGACTACAACGAGAGGGGATCGATCGTGCGCAAACTGGCCTTGGGCATAGCCCTGATGGGGACACTGGTACCGGGCATGAGCCTGGCCCTGGGACTTGGCGATATCAGGGTCAAATCCGCCCTGAACGAGCCGCTGGATGCCGAAATCGATGTCATTTCGGCCAGCCCGGATGATGTGATCGACATTGTGGCCCGCCTGGCCGACCGCGCCGCCTTCGAGCGCGCCGGTGTGGATCGCAGCTATGTGCTGACCAAGCTGAAGTTCACGCCGGCCGTGGAAAACGGCAAGCCCGTGATCCGGGTCACCACCCGCGAGCCGGTCAAGGAGCCGTTCCTGGACTTCCTGGTCGATGTCAACTGGCCCAAGGGCCGCCTGCTGCGCGAATACACCATTCTGCTCGATCCCCCGCTGCTGATGGAACGCCGCGCCGTGGCGACTCAGGCTCCGGTCGTGGCACCGGCCGAGGCTGAACAGCCTGCAGCGGCTGCCGCAACTGCGCCGGCTCCGGCCCCGGCCCCCGTGGCCCAGGCCGCGCCCGAACCTGAACCCGCTCCCGCGGCAGCCCCGCAGCCCGAGGTACAGGCACAGGCCGAGCCTGCGCCCGCTCCGCAGCCCGAGGCAGCCCCCGAGGTCATCGAGCCGCAACCGGAGACAGTGGCCGCTGCCGAACAGACCGGTCCCGAGGAGCTGTTCCCGATGATCCCCATCGGGGCCGAAAGCAGCATGAGCTATGGCGAGATGCCCGCGGCCGAGGAATACAAGGTCAAGGCCAACGATACCCTGTGGGAGATCGCCAACCGCATGAAGCCGGAGGGGGTGACCGTCAACCAGATGATGATTGCCCTGCTGCAGGCCAATCCTGATGCCTTCATCCGCAACAACATCAACAACCTGAAGAAGGGTGTCATCCTGCGCATGCCGCCACCCGAAGTGCTGGCCGCCATCGACCGGGCCCAGGCCAATGCGGAGGTGAAGCAGCAGTACGCCCTGTGGAAGGAATACCGCCAGCAGGTCGCCGGCAAGGCCATTCCGCAGGAAGCGGTGCCGGCTGCCGGCCAGGCCGCACAGCCTGCCGAGGCCGCTGCGGACGAGTCGCGCCAGGCCGCCGCCGAGGCGCCGGCCGAAAAGCCTGCCGGGGCCGAGCTCGAGATCCTGGCCCCGGAGGCACCCGCAGCGGAGTCGGGCAAGCCGATGCAGGTTGCCGGGGGCGAGGATGTGTCGCGCCTGCAACATGACCTGGCCCTGGCCCGTGAGCAGATCGAATCCTCGCGGCGCGAGAACGCCGAACTCAAGAGTCGGCTCGACCAGCTCGAGCAGATGCTCAAGAAGCAGGAGCGCCTGCTCAACCTGAAAGACGAGGAGCTCAACGAACTGCGCATGCGCCTGCAACAGCAGGAAGGCGGCGCGGCAACGCCGGGCGAAGCGGAACAGCCGGCTGCCGGAGCGGCTCCCGAGGCCGGAGCGCCGGAAGCCCCGGCTGCAACCGAGACTGCCGAGGCGCCGTCGCAAACGGCGCCTTCTGCCGTGGAGCCGATTGCCCTGGAGCCGGTGGCACCGGCAGAGGGTGAGATGACTGCGCAGGCGCCTGCTCAGGAATCCCCGGAAGCCGCGACCGAGGCAACCTCCGAGGTGCCAGAGACGGAGGCGCCGGCAGCCGAGGCCGAGCAAGCAGCACCGGCCGAGCCCGTTCTGCCTGCAATAGAGGAAGGCGAGACCGTGCCCGGCAGCGTGGCCGAGGTCAAGGAGCAGCCCGAGCCGGAGCCCGAAGTGATCGAGCCGGTGAAGAAGCCGGAACTCGTCACGCCGCAGCCGGCCCAGCCGGGATTTATCGAGCGCCTGCTTTCCGATACGCGCATGTTGGCCATTGGCGGCGGTGGTATTGCCGTTGTCCTCCTGCTGCTCCTGCTGCTGTTGCGTCGCAAGGGCAAGGGCAAGGGGAAGGAGAAGGCAGCCGAGGCCAGCAGGCATGTGACCCCGGCTCCGCAGCCGGAACCTGAGGCTGAGCCCGAGCCCGAGACCGAGCCGCCCGCGGCCGAGGAATCGGTCGAACCTGCCGAAGAGGCGGCGGCAGGGGAAGAAGCTGTTGAAGAGGCAGAAACCGACAAGACCATGGTGCTCGAGCGTCCGCCCCAGGAGGCCGATATCGAGATCGCGGCGCCGGAGGCGGGTACCGAGGATACCATCGCCACCGAGGCCGGCGAGGAAGACATCGTCGTTGATGACACCATCTCCGAGGCGGATGTGTTCCTGGCCTATGGGCTCTATGGCCAGGCCGAGGAACTGCTGGAAGGCGCCATCAAGGAACACCCCGAGCGCAACGACTATCGCGTCAAGCTGCTCGAAACCCATTTTGCGGCCAAGGAACAGGACAAGTTCCTCGAGCTGGCGAAAGAGCTGCACGAGCGCACCGGTGGCAAGGGCAAGCTCTGGGAGCGGGCCGTGGTGATGGGCAAGGAACTGATTCCGGATGAGCCCCTGTTTGCCGAGGCCCAGGTCGAGGGCGTGAGCCTGGAAGACATCGTCCACGAGAAACCCGAAGCCGCAGACATCGACCTCAGTGGCGAGGAGCTGGGTGATTTTGACCTGGGTGAGGTCGATCTCGAGGCCCCCGTCGAGGCCGAAGCAGAAGAGACGAGCGTGCAGCCGGGCATGGCCACCACGCAGGTCCTGAATCCGGATGTTACCGTGGATGAAGAGGCCGAGGCCGAAGCCGAAAAGGTGGCCGGCGATGAGGCCATGGACTTCGATCTGGGCGGGCACGCTGAATCCCTGACTCCCGAGGAGTCTGCAGACACGGCCAGCTTCGAGGTGGATGATCTGGGGATTGCGGAGGAATCGGCCAAAGAGGAAAGCGAGACCGAGACCATTCTGGACATGGATATCCCGGAACTCGAGGAGCTGGAAACGGTGCCCGAGACCGAGCAGATGGATATTTCCGATCTCGACCTCGAGGCCTTCGAGGAAGAGGAGGACGAGGCTGTGGCCGAGAAACAGGCCGAAGAGGAAGAGGAGCTCGAGCTGGACGAGATCGAGCTGGATCTGGGTGACGAAACCGGTGAGACCGAAATCATGCCCGAAGAGGCGGAGCTGGTCGATCTCGAGGAAGAGCTGGATCTGGACGAGGACCTGGAAGAAGTGGATGCCGAGCAGGCCATCAGCACCAAGCTCGATCTGGCCAAGGCCTATATCGACATGGGGGACAGCGAAGGTGCAAAGAGCACCCTTGAGGAGGTACTGGCCGAAGGCAACGAGGAGCAGAAGAAGGAAGCACAGGCGTTGCTGGACCAGATCGACTGAGTTCCATGGGGGCAGCAGGTGGCGCATAAGCCGCCTGGCTGTATCAGTCTGACGAATTGCAAGGGCCGGATTGTTTCCGGCCCTTGCGCGTATGGCAGGCAAGATGAGCAAACAACAGGTTTACCGACTGGCGGCAGGGGTGGAGTATGACGGCACCCGTTTTGCCGGCTGGCAGCGGCAGAAGGACCAGAAGGTCCGGTTTGTTCAGGAAGAGCTGGAACGGGCCCTGTCCAGCGTGGCCGATCAGCCGGTGACGGTCGTCTGTGCAGGGCGCACCGATACCGGAGTTCATGCCACCGGGCAGGTGGTGCATTTCGAGACCAGCGCCTTCCGTCCGGATCGTTCCTGGCTGCTGGGCACCAATGTGAACCTGCCCGGGGATGTCTGTCTGAGGTGGGTGCAGCCCGTGGCAGGGGACTTCCACGCCCGCTTTTCCGCCACGGCCCGTCGCTATCGCTATATCATCGACAACCGCCCGGTACGACCTGCCGTGTTGCGGGGCAAGGTCACCTGGTGGCGGGCCCCTCTGGACGTGGAACGCATGGCCCGGGCGGCGGCATCGCTGACAGGCGAGCACGATTTCACCAGTTACCGTTCACAGGCCTGCCAGGCGAAGAACCCGGTGCGCGAGATTCGCGAACTGAGCGTGACCCGGCAGGGGGATTTCATCCACATTGATGTGGAGGCCAACGCCTTTCTGCACCACATGGTGCGCAATATTGCCGGGGTTTTGATGGCCATCGGTGAGGGCGAACGGCCGGTTGCATGGGCAGAGGAGCTGCTTGAGGTGAGGGATCGCACCCGAGGGGGTATTACTGCCCCGGCAGCAGGCCTGTATCTGGTGGCCGTGCGCTATCCCGAGCGTTTCAATCTGCCCGATCCACCCCCACCGCCAGCTTATGCGGGCGGCTGAAATCTGATAATCTTCGCCGTCTGATGAGAACCCGGATCAAGATCTGCGGGATCACCCGCCCGGAAGATGCGCTGGCTGCTGCCGAGGCGGGCGCGGATGCCATCGGCCTCGTGTTCTGGCCGAAGAGTCCGCGTCATGTCACGCTGCCCCAGGCCGTCGAAATCTGCACTGCGCTGCCGCCCTTTGTGAGCACGGTAGGGCTTTTTCTGGATGCCGAAGAGGCCCGTGTCGAGGAGACGCTGCGTCAGGTGCCGCTGGATCTGCTGCAGTTCCATGGCGACGAATGCCCCGCTGACTGCAGCCGTTATGGCTGGCCCTATATCAAGGCCATTGGCATGCAGGGGGGAACGGATGCGGTGCGCTATGCAGAGACCTACCCGGATGCCGCCGGATTCCTGCTCGACAGCCATGCGGTCGGGGAGGCCGGGGGGACCGGCAAGACCTTCGACTGGTCGGCCATTCCGGAACTGGAGCGGCCGCTGATCCTGGCCGGCGGGCTGAACCCGGACAATGTGGCCGAGGCAGTGCGCACGGTGCGCCCCTGGGCGGTGGATGTCAGCAGCGGCGTGGAATCGGAACCCGGCATCAAGGATGCCGCGCTGATCGAGCGATTCATATCCGAAGTGAGAAAAGCGGATGAGTGAGCAGGACTTCAGCGGCATCGACTGGCAGTCGATGCCCGATACACGGGGCCACTTCGGTCCCTATGGCGGGCGTTTCGTTTCCGAGACCCTGATGGCCGCACTGGACGAGCTGCGCGAGGCCTACGACCGGCTGAAGAACGATCCGGACTTCCAGGCCGAGTTCGACCACGATCTGGCCCATTATGTGGGGCGCCCGAGCCCGGTCTATCACGCCGAGCGCTGGAGCCGGGAGCTGGGCGGGGCGCAGATCTTCCTCAAGCGGGAGGATCTGAATCATACCGGCGCGCACAAGGTCAACAACACGGTGGGCCAGGCCCTGCTGGCACGCCGCATGGGCAAGCGGCGCATCATTGCCGAGACAGGGGCCGGCCAGCACGGAGTGGCCACGGCCACCATCGCCGCGCGGCTTGGCCTGGAGTGCGTGGTGTACATGGGGGCCGAGGACATCGAGCGCCAGGCACCCAACGTCTATCGCATGAAGCTGCTGGGCGCCGAGGTGGTGCCGGTCACTTCCGGTTCGCGCACGCTGAAGGATGCCCTCAACGAGGCCATGCGTGACTGGGTCACCAATGTCGATGACACCTTCTACATCATCGGTACCGTGGCCGGACCGCATCCCTATCCGACCATGGTGCGCGACTTCCAGGCCGTCATCGGCCGCGAGGCACGGGCACAGATGCTGGAGATGACCGGCCGCCTGCCCGATGCGCTGATTGCCTGCGTCGGCGGCGGTTCCAATGCCATTGGCCTGTTTCACCCCTTCCTCGCCGATACCGGGGTGAAGATCTACGGCGTGGAGGCCGCAGGCTATGGTCTGGAAACCGGCCGCCACGCCGCGCCGCTCTGTGCCGGTCGGCCTGGCGTTCTGCACGGCAATCGTACCTATCTGATGGAAAGTGCCGACGGTCAGATCATCGAGACCCATTCCGTCTCCGCCGGCCTCGATTACCCCGGGGTGGGGCCGGAGCATGCCTGGCTCAAGGACATCGGCCGGGCGGAATACGTGGCCGTGACCGACGAGGAGGCGATGGTGGCCTTCCATGCGCTGACCCGCATCGAGGGCATCATTCCCGCGCTGGAGAGCAGCCATGCACTGGCGTATGCCATGAAGATCGCGCCCGGGCTACCCACCGACACCCATCTGCTGGTCAACCTGTCGGGGCGCGGGGACAAGGACATCAATACCGTGGCGCGGCTGGAGGGCATCGAGCTATGAGCCGTATCGGCAGCCGTTTCGAGGCCCTGCAGGCCGCTGGCCGCAAGGCCCTTGTGCCCTACATCACGGCCGGTGATCCGGCGCCCGAGCACACCGTGCCCCTGATGCATGCCATGGTCGAGGCCGGGGCCGACATCATCGAGCTCGGGGTGCCCTTTTCCGATCCCATGGCCGACGGGCCGGTCATCCAGGAGGCCTGTGAACGGGCCCTGGAGCACCATGTCAGCCTGGAAGAGGTGCTGGGCATGGTGCGCCGTTTCCGCGAACAGGATGCGGATACCCCGGTGGTGCTGATGGGGTATCTCAACCCGATCGAGGTGATGGGCTATGAACGCTTTGCACGCGAGGCCGCGGATGCCGGCGTCGATGGTGTGCTGACCGTCGATTTGCCACCGGAAGAGGGTGAAGACGTGCTGCCGCTGTTCATCGACCATGGCCTCGACCCCATCTTCCTGCTGGCGCCCACCTCGACCGAGGAACGTGTGAAGCAGATCTGCGAATCGGCGCGCGGCTTCGTCTATTATGTGTCGCTCAAGGGGGTGACGGGCTCCTCAGCCCTGGATATCGCCAGCGTCGAGGAGAAACTGGCGCAGATTCGCCGCCATGCCCGGACTCCGGTGGGCGTGGGTTTCGGCATCAGCGATGCCGAACGGGCCGCGGCCGTTGCCCGTGTGGCCGATGCCGTGGTGGTGGGCAGTGCCATCATCCGTCGCATTGCCGAGCATGTCACCGAACCCGCGGTGTTTACCCGCGAGATCACCGAACTGCTGTCGTCCATGCGCCAGGCCATGGATACCGCAGGGGAGAAGGCAGAATGAGCTGGTTCGAGAAACTGATGCCGTCGCGCATTCGCACCGAGGCCACCGCCAAGCGTGGCGTGCCCGAAGGGCTGTGGACCAAGTGTGATGCCTGCAATGCCGTGCTCTATCGGGCCGAGCTGGAACGCAATCTCGATGTCTGCCCCAAGTGCGGACATCACATGCGCCTCTCGGGCCGGCGCCGGCTGGAGATCTTCCTCGACGAGGAGCCGCGTATCGAAATCGGTGGCGACATCGAGCCGGTCGATCCGCTCAAGTTCAAGGACAGCAAGAAGTACAAGGACCGCATCGCGGCGGCGCAGAAGGCCACCGGCGAAAAGGATGCCCTCATCGTCATGCGCGGTCAGCTCAAGGGTATTCCGCTGGTGGCAGCGGCCTTCGATTTCCGCTTCATGGGCGGCTCGATGGGCTCGGTCGTGGGCGAGCGCTTCGTGCGCGCGGTGAATACCTGTCTGCAGGACGGCATCCCGCTGGTCTGCTTCACCGCCAGCGGGGGCGCACGCATGCAGGAGTCGCTGTTCTCCCTGATGCAGATGGCCAAGACCAGTGCCGCCCTGAACAAGCTGGCCCAGCGCGGGATTCCCTATGTAGTCGTGCTGACCGATCCCACCATGGGCGGGGTCTCGGCCAGTTTCGCCATGCTCGGTGACCTGCATATCGCCGAGCCCGGCGCGCTGATCGGCTTCGCCGGCCCCCGGGTCATCGAGCAGACCGTTCGGCAGAAGCTGCCGGAAGGTTTCCAGCGCAGTGAGTTCCTGCTCGAGCATGGCGCCATCGACATGATTGTCGACCGGCGCGAGATGCGTGATCGCGTGGCCAATCTGCTCGGCATGCTGATGCGCCGCAAGGCCTCCTGATCCATTCCATGGGCCGCAGCCTCGAGGCCTGGCTCGACTGGCAGGCCCGCCTGCATCCGAAGGAAATCGACCTTGGTCTGGAGCGCGCAGGCGCCGTCGCCCGGCGTCTGGGCGTGCTCGAGCCTTCGATGCCGGTTATCACCGTGGCCGGCACCAACGGCAAGGGCTCGTCGGTGGCCCTGATCGAGTCGGTGGCGCGTGCCCACGGCCTGCGTACCTTCGCCTATACCTCCCCCCATCTGCGCCGATACAACGAGCGCATGCGCATCGATGGCGCCGAGGCCGAGGATGCGGCGCTGTGTGCTGCCTTCGAGGCCGTCGAGCGGGCGCGAGAGGGCACCAGCCTGAGCTACTTTGAATTCGGCACCCTGGCCGCACTGTGGCTGTTTCGCACAGTGGCGCCGGATCTTGCCATCCTGGAAGTGGGCCTTGGCGGGCGGCTGGATGCCGTCAACATCGTTGATCCGACCGTGGCGCTGATTACCCCGGTGGCACTGGACCACGCCGACTGGCTGGGAACCGATCGTGAGCTCATCGGCCGCGAAAAGGCCGGCATCATGCGCGCCGGACGCCCTGTCGTATGCAGTGATCCGAACCCACCCGCCAGCATTGCAGAAACGGCCCGGGAACTGGGCGCCGGGCTGCACCGGATCGGGCAGGACTTCGGCGTGCGGGAAGAGGGGGAACACTGGTGGCTCGAGGCAGGCGCAGGCAAGGCACTGGGGCCCTTGCCGGAACCGGGGCTGTCGGGTGAATTCCAGCGAAGCAATGCCGCCGGCGCCCTGCGCGCGCTGCAACTGGCCGGGTTCGAGCTGGAACAGTCGGCCGTTGCCCGGGGTCTGGACAAGGTCAGGCTGCCAGGGCGTCTGCAGCGGATGGGGCAGGAGCCGGAATGGCTGCTGGACGTGGCCCACAATCCGCATGCCACGAGGGCTCTGGCAGAGTGGCTCTCGCGCCACCCGATGCGTGGGCGGCAAGTGGCCGTGATTGGGGTCATGGCGGACAAGGCAGTGGGCGACATGCTGTCCCCCCTGCGTGACATCTTTGCCCAGTGGCTTTGTGTGCAACCGGACGTCGAGCGGGCCCTTTCGGCATCGGCACTGGCCGAGGCCCTGCGCCAGGCCGGGGTATCGGGCGACATCGAAGTGGCTGGCAGTGTGGCCGAGGGTCTGCGCAGGGCCGGCGGCATGAGTGCGGCCGGGGACCGGATCGTGGTGTTCGGTTCCTTCTATACCGTGGGGGAGGCGCTGGATTATAATGACGCCTCGCCCGATCAGGTTCCCTGACTTGGACATCTCGCTCAAACAGCGCCTTGCCGGTGCCGTCGTCATCATTGCGCTCGGCGTGATCTTCATCCCGCTCCTGCTCGATGGTGCGGGCATGAAGGAATATCGCCGTCTCAAGCTCCACGAGCCGGAAAAGCCGCGCTATGACTTTCCCGTCGTGGTGCCGGAAAAGCCTCTGCCGAAAGCGGCACCTGCATCCGAAAGCCCTGCTCAGTCCGAATCGGAGAAGGCCGAGGCCACCGTTCGCGACACGAAGTCCGCGGTCAAGAGGAAAGGTACGGCTCCGCGCGTCGAAACGCCCCAACCCGCTGCGCTCAAGCCGGCCTTCGTGGTCCAGCTGGCCAGCTTCTCCCAGCGCGCCAATGCCGCTACGCTTGTGAGCAAGCTGCAGAAGGCCGGCTTCGAGGCCTTCATCGAAACCTCGCGCATTTCCGGCCGGAAGATGTACCGGGTCAAGGTGGGGCCCATGCTCAGGCGCGAGGATGCCGTTCGGGTACGGGACCGCTTGCAGAAGAAGTTCGGGCTCAAGGGCACGATACAGAACTGGCGACCCGCAGGTAACCTATGAACCCCGCTGCTACACTTCCCACAGGAGGCTGAATGAACTGGCTCGATTTCTTCATTATCGGCGTCATCGCCGTGTCCGCGATCATCAGTCTGTTCAGGGGCTTTACCAAGGAGGCAATCTCGCTTGCGAGCTGGGTGATTGCATTCTGGGTGGCACTGAGCTTTTCCGCCGAGCTGGCGGCCGAACTGGATGGCTGGATCCACAGCCCCACGGCCCGACTGGCGGCGGCCTTTGCCGTGCTGTTCGTGGTCACGGTCATCATCGGCGGGGTGGTCAACTTTCTGGTCAGCCAGCTGGTGGAAAAGACCGGGCTATCCGGTACCGACCGGGCGCTGGGTGCCGTGTTCGGCGTGGTCCGCGGGGTGCTGATCGTGGTCATCCTGACCCTGCTGGCCGGGCTGACCACGCTGCCGCAGGAAAGCTGGTGGAAGCACTCGACCCTGATCGGCAGCTTCGAGGATGGTGCGCTCTGGCTGCGCCGTTACATCCCTGACGACCTGGCCGGCGAGATCCGGTTCTGACCCTCGAGAGGCAGACAAGGCATGTGTGGAATCATTGGCATCGTAGGCCATCAGCCGGTCAACCAGGCCCTGTATGATGGTCTGACCGTACTTCAGCATCGCGGCCAGGATGCCGCCGGGATCGTGACCTGCGACCAGGGACAGTTCTTCCTGCGCAAGGACAATGGCCTGGTGCGGGACGTGTTCAATGCCCATCACATGCAGTTGCTGCGTGGCAACATGGGCATCGGCCATGTACGTTATCCCACTGCCGGCACCAGTTCGTCGGCAGAGGCCCAGCCCTTCTATGTCAACTCCCCCTACGGCATCGTGCTGGGTCACAACGGCAACCTGACCAATGCAGCGGAGCTGAAGGAGGAGCTGTTCAAGCAGGATCGCCGGCACATCAATACACGCTCCGACTCCGAGATCCTGCTCAACATCCTGGCGCAGGAACTGCTCAAGCAAAAGGGGCTGAAACTCACCCCCAACGATGTCTTCGAGGCCGTGGCCGGCGTGCATCGTCGGGTGCGTGGCGCCTATGCCGTGGTGGCCATGATTACCGACTACGGGATCCTGGCCTTCCGCGATCCCTACGGCATCCGCCCGGCGGTCTTCGGCTATCGCGATACGCCGGAAGGCCGCGAAGTCATGGTTGCCTCCGAGAGTGTGGCCCTGGATACGCAGGGCTTTACCCTCGAGCGCGACCTGCAGCCCGGCGAGGCCCTCTTCATAGAGCCCAATGGCATGGTGCATACGCGGGTCTGTGCAGAGCAGACCGTGCTCTCCCCCTGCATTTTCGAGCATGTCTATTTTGCCCGGCCCGACTCGGTGATGGACGACGTGTTCGTGCACAAGGCCCGCATGCGCATGGGCGAGAAGCTGGCCGCGCGTATCAGGCGGGAGTGGCCCGACCACGACATCGATGTGGTCATTCCCATCCCCGATACCAGCCGCACCTCGGCCATGGAGCTGGCTGCAGAGCTGGGTCTCAAGTACCGCGAGGGGTTCATCAAGAATCGTTATATCGGCCGGACCTTCATCATGCCCGGCCAGCAGCAGCGCAAGAAATCGGTGCGACAGAAGCTCAACCCCATTGCGGCCGAGTTCAAGGACAAGAACGTGCTGCTGGTGGACGATTCCATCGTACGCGGAACCACCTCGCGCGAGATCGTGCGCATGGCGCGTGATGTAGGCGCACGCAAGGTCTATTTTGCCTCGGCGGCACCGCCCATCCGCTATCCCAATATCTATGGCATCGACATGCCCAGCTCCGAGGAGCTGATTGCCTGGAATCGTACCGAAGAGGAAGTGGCACGGGCGATCGAGGTCGATCGTCTCATCTACCAGGACCTCGACGACCTGATCGACGCGGTACGTGCCGGCAACCCGAGCATCGAGCGTTTCGATACCTCGGTCTTCACCGGCGAGTACATCACCGAGGTCAATGACGACTACTTCGAGCAGCTCAAGGCCGAACGTGGCGAACAGGCCCGGCGGCAGCATCCCGAGGGCGTGTCAGGCATCGACCTGCACAACAATGCCTGATGTGCTGTGTCGTCTGTTGCTGCTTGTCGTCCTGTGCCCGCTGGTGCTGATGGCTGACGAACGGCCGCCCGAAACCGACCCGCAGCCTGGTTGGGCGGAGGTTGCCGCCACCCTGCACCGACTCTATCCGCGCCTGGAATCCTTCACCGGGCTGGTGGTCAGCATTTCCAGGCAGCGTCTCTACCGCCTGCAGGACGGACAGCCCCGGGAATCCTGGCCGGTCTCCACCTCGCGCTTTGGCGCCGGGAGCGAGGCCGGCAGCTACAAGACGCCGCTCGGCCTGCACCGGGTGCGCGAGCGGATTGGCGAGGGCTTGCCGGAGGGCGCGGTCATCGCCGGGCGTATCCCGACCGGGGAGGTGGCCGAGATCGTGCCGGAGCCTCGCCGCACGGCGGATGACTTTGTGACCTCCCGTATCCTCTGGCTCGAGGGCATGGAACCCGGTCTCAACCAGGGCGAGGGCGTGGACTCTCACCAGCGCTACATCTATATCCACGGCACTCATGAGGAAGGGCTCATCGGCCAGCCGGCGTCCAAGGGGTGTATCCGCATGTACAACCGGGATGTCATTGCCCTGTTCGAGGAGACCCCCAGCGGGACCCCGGTTCTGATTCTGCCCTGAACGGGTGCCTGTCCGTTCAAGCCCGGCCGTTTGCGGCCGATAATCAGGGATGACCCGCCCTGTTGGCGGAGCAGGGAGCCTCATGCCGCAAAATCCGTCCCAGATCCTGCGTTTTCGAGTCGGCCATGTCCTGCTGGGGCTGGATGCCGGCGTGGTGCGGCGCATCGTACCGTTTCCGCACGGCCTGGTGCGGCTCGACCGCGCACGGCATCACTGCGGCGTCTTTCGCGACGAGGGTGCGCTGGTGTCCGTGATCGACCTTCGGGTCGTGCTTGGGCAGGAGGAACGGCGTACCGAGCAGCCCCCCGTGATCATTATCGAGGTGCAGGGGCGTCATTACGGGCTGCTGGTCGATGCCGTGGATCGCCTGGTGGCAGCCCGCAGCGGACGCGAGGCCTCGTTGCCTGCACCTCTGCCGCAGGACCTGTTCGTGCGTACCTGGCTGTTCGGCCAGGATCTGGTGCTCGAGCCGGATGCCATGTGTATTGTTCACGCCCGGCCGCTGGCACCCGGCTGGCACGTCCCCTTCTTCCCCGGGCAGGGTGCCGGAGCAGGCCGGGGAGGCCACGCGCAGCCACATAAGAAGGCAACCGGGACCCACGAACAAGCGGCGCGCAGCCGCGATCCGCAGGAAAAGGGCCGGGCATCTGCCTCTTTGCCCAATAAAACGGATGCCAGCCCTTCCGATCGGAAGAAGGCAGAACGGAGAGAACCGGCAAGGCCGGAGGCCGAATCATCGACGGCGCACAGCGTCTCTCGGAAGAAACCCGTCAGGGAACGCGCGGCCCCTCCGGCGCATGCGCGCATCGGGACGAAGCAGCAAGCCAGAGAGGGGGCACGTGTTCGTACGCACCCTGATTCGGGCATGACATCCGCGCAGCGCCGGGCCGGCCCGGGGAATGAGCCGGAGGGCGGCTCGTCAGTCCACGGAAATTCAACAGTCCCGACAGGGCATAGTGAATTCACACCACCACAGGCAGAGGCAGAACAGGTGCCTGCCTCTGTTGAAGACCGCGGCGGGTGGATTTGGCCGTTGCTGATCCTCTCTGGCCTGCTGCTGGCAGTAGGCCTGGTCGGGTGGGCGATCTGGTGGGTTCCTGCCCCCGAGACGCCTGCGCCCGTTGCCCGGGACGTCGGTTCACCCGAGTGGCTGTTGTCGGCCATACCCTATCGGGTGCACCGGCCCGGCCGCTCTCTGGATGCAGCGCTCATGAAAGCGCCTGAGATACCGGAAGCGGGAAGTGTGCAGCAGGATACACAGCCCGTCGTGCAGGAAAGTGAAACGCGGATTGCAACAGGTACGGGTTTCGACATCCGGCGGCAGGGGCGCAATGTGATCATGAGGGTGGTGGAGGCCGGCACACAGGACACCGAGGATACGGGAGACAGCGGGCAACAGCCGGCCATGGATCGGTCAGCAGAGGCTGTCGAGGCCTCCGAATCATCCGAGAGGGACGTATCCAGGGGATCAATCCAGCCGGCAGGGGAGACACAGGCCGTTGTCAGTACGCTGCAGTCAAATGACACATCAGGAGAAGAGTCCGGGGCGGTCAATCGGGTACGGGGCACGGCGGAGTGCGCGCGTACCTTCGAGGTTCGACGCATGACACATGTGGTGGTCCCGGGTGATACCCTTTGGGATATTGCGCAACGTTATCTGGGCAATCCATGGCGTTATCCCGAACTGGCCCGACTCTCGCGCATCCGTGATCCGGATCTGATCTACCCGGGGGACCGGGTGATCATGGTGGTGGAAAGGCGCGGCAAGGGGAAATGCAGATAGGTCGCAAGTGATGTGTGACGAGCCGGGCTATTCGGCCCCTTCACGACCTCTGGCCAGATGCGCCATCCTGATGACCTGAGTCCAGTCACTGGCCGTGATGGGCTGGCTGTGAGCGAGATGGTTGCGCAGGGATTCCAGTTCGCGGATGGCACGGTTGCCGTCCGTGCGTGATTCGATGTTGAGCTGTGTGCGGTAATCGGGATCGCGCACCACGAGCTGGCCCTTGTCGGCAAATTGCAGGCAGTCGAGCAGGTCGGTGTCATGGCCGCGCTCCTGTCGCTCCGCGAGCAGCGCGCGTGCCTTCTGCAGCCGGCCTTGACTGATCAGGTCGGTCCATGCCTCTTCTGGCCAGCGCTGACGGATGAGATCGGTGAAGCGCATTTCCAGCATGGTGATCATGCCGAACAGCCACATGCGAACCAGGGGTTGTTCCATCTCGGCCCGACTGACGAGTCCGTTGATGGCGCCGTAGGTGGTGATGAAACAGTAGTCGTGCCGGGCCAGTACCTGGATGACTTCGGGCAGGCTGGTGTCCCCGGCCAGTATCTGGGAGGAACGAATGGGGCGGATGGGGGCGTCGCTGCCCATTCGTTCGAGATCGTCCCGACGCAAGTAGGCATCGACCAGGCCGTGACTGCGCAGGCCGGCGACCGGGCTGTGATGGTGTCGCGCGGCATCAAGGATCTCCTCGGGCGCCATGTCGAGGTCGAAGGAAATCAGCGGGCGGGCGATATCGCGCGCGGAGAAGACCTCATTGAACAGGCGTTCCGTGCGGCGCTGGCCGAAACCAAGTAGCTTGCGATAGTCGTGTCCGGGCGAGGGCGCCGCATCCGTTTCCAGGCCGAGCCCAAGCTTGCGAGCGCACTGTTCGAGCAAGTGACGGGCCTGGTCCATGAGTATGGGGTGGCCACGATGCAGAACCTCGAGCAGGGCGGCCATTTCCAGCAGCCAGGTACGGGCAAAGCGTTTGTCGTGGGCACAGATGTCGGTGACATTGTCGATCAGGTCCGCGAGCTTGACGGTCTGTGCCCGCGCCGAGGCGTGGGCAAGGTGCTCGCGATCGAGTGCCTTACGCTGCGATCGATTACCGTCTGAAGGGCGGCTGACATCGGTCAGTTCGTATACCAGCCGTGCAACCCGCGGCCCAAAGGCGACCTCGATGTCGTGGAAGGTAGCCTCGGTATCCTCGACGGTATCATGCAGCCATGCGGCGGCAATGGTCTCCGGGTCGTCGGTGACACTGGCCACCCGTTTGGCAACTGCTTCCAGGTGCACATGGTAGGGCTGTCCGCTGTACTTGCGCCGCTGGTCGATGCGCTGGTGGGCTCGGGTGGCAAAGGCGCGGGCGCGCTCGATGAGGTCGCTCGGTTCCGTGTCCATGTGGAGATTATACGCGCCGATCGACACATTTGACCCTGTCCCTGCCCAGGCCTATCATCTTTAGTGAAAATGAACGGCGCCGATTTGAGCCACAGCTTGCGGGCGCCCTACAAATTCAGCTAAAGCGGGAGCATATGCAACCTGCTCGTCGTGGCAGGTTTTTTTGTGCCCGCGCCATCTTCGGAGGAACAGGACATGAGCGAACTCGATTTCGAGACCCTGGCAATACGCGCGGGCATCCACCGTACACCGGAGGGTGAGCATTCCGAGCCCATCTTCCCTACCTCGAGCTTTGTATTCGAGAGTGCGGCGCAGGCCGCGGCGCGTTTTTCCGGCGAGGAGCCGGGCAATATCTACGCCCGTTTCACCAACCCGACGGTGCGGGCATTCGAGGAGCGGCTGGCGGCACTGGAGGGCGGCGAGTCCTGCGTGGCCACGGCCTCGGGGATGGCGGCGATTCTCTCCACCTGCATGGCGCTGCTGAAGGCGGGCGATCACATCGTCTGTTCCCGCTCGGTGTTCGGCACCACGCGGGTGCTGTTGCAGAACTATCTGGCCCGGTTCGGTGTTGAGGTCGATTTCGTGGCCCTGACCGATCTCGATGGCTGGCAGGCGGCCCTGCGCCCGGAGACGCG
>RFHG01000226.1 GCA_003696465.1 Gammaproteobacteria bacterium
AGCATGCCGCTCGATTACGAGGAAAAGCGGGCCTTTCCCCGCATGCATGTGCAGTGCGACATCGAACTGGTGGATCCCCGCAGTGGAGCGCGTTTCTCCAGCCGATGCGAGGATCTCAGCGGGGGGGGTATCCTCTTCCGCTGTGACGACCCGCTCGAACTTGACCAGGAATTCGAGATGACCATGCAGGGCGGGCTCGACACCACGCCGCCCCTGCGTGCGCGCATTCGCATCCTGCGTTGCGAGGCCGATGGCGACCGCTACGAGGTTGCGGCCCGCATAGAGGAAATCCTGCGCGACTGATGCCCTTTCCCGCCCCGAGTGACATCAGCCTCTACGAACTGGCCCGTCAGGTGCTGGATACACTGGCCGAGCGCAACGAACTGCTGGCCACGGCCGAATCCTGTACCGGCGGCTGGATTGCCAAGGTGCTGACCGATGTGCCGGGCAGTTCCGCCGTGTTCGATCGCGGTTTTGTCACCTACTCCAATGCCGCCAAGCAGGAGCTGCTCGACGTGCCGCCGGGCCTGATCGAGACCCACGGCGCGGTCAGTCGCGAGGTGGTCGAGGCCATGGCCTTTGGTGCCGTGCGTTTCAGCCGCGCGCAGATGTCCTGTTCCGTATCCGGGATCGCCGGGCCGGGTGGCGGCAGCGAGGACAAGCCCGTGGGCACGGTCTGGTTCGGCTGGTGTCTGCCCGACGGGCAGGTGCTGAGCGAGCGCCAGCAATTCAGTGGTGATCGTGACGCGGTTCGCCGCAAGGCGGTTCTGTACGCCCTGCAGGGCGTCCTCAAGGGGCTTGCGCTTGCCGGGGAATGAGCCCCGCCCGGCACGCTGGCGGGTGTTCTTTGCCCTGTTGCCCGATGCGGCCACGCGTGCCGCCCTGGCCGAACTCGAGGCCGGCCTGCCGTCCGGGGGGCGGCGCATCCCCGAAGCCAACCTCCACATCACGCTGGCCTTCGTCGGCCAGTGTGGCGAGGAGGAGCTTGCCTGTCTGTGCCGGGCAGCCTCCGCCATCGAAACTCGCCCCTTTGCCCTCGTCCTCGACCGCTTGCGTGTCTTCCGCCGTTCCGGGGTCCTTTGGCTGGGCAGCAGCCAGGCCGAGCCCGCGCTCGGGGCCTGGCGGGAAGCGCTGGTGGCCGAGCTGGCCGGGCACTGCGGCATTCGCGCCGATTCCGGCACCTGGATCCCGCATGTCACCCTGCGGCGCAACTGGCGCAGGCCGCCCCCCGCAGTGCCCTTGCAGCCGCTTGTCTGGCAGGGGGACGGCCGTTTTTTCCTGATGTGCTCCGAACCGTGCCCGGAAGGGGGAGTGCGCTACCTTCCGCTGGCCGTATTCCCCCGTACCGGGGCCGCCTGATCCCGGCCCGAAACGCGTTTTTTCTCTGCCCCGACTATGTGATAATGGCCGGATACCCGGGGAGCCCCTGACCCGCCTGCACCGGCCTGGCTGTTCGTGCACGGCGCATGCGGGCAAAAGCGCTCCCCGGCGCACCGCACACAACGGAATCCTGGAGGAACGCAGCGTGGACGAAAACCGCAAGAAGGCACTGGCCGCCGCACTCGGACAGATCGAACGCCAGTTCGGCAAGGGCACGGTCATGCGCCTGGGCGACCAGCAGGCCATCGACATCGACGCCGTCTCCACCGGTTCGCTGGGGCTGGACATTGCGCTGGGCATTGGCGGCCTGCCGCGCGGCCGTATCGTCGAGATCTATGGCCCCGAGTCTTCGGGCAAGACCACGCTTACCCTGCATGTCGTGGCCGAGGCGCAGAAGCAGGGCGGCACCGCTGCCTTCATCGACGCCGAGCACGCGCTGGATCCGCAGTATGCCGAGAAGCTGGGCGTCAATGTGGAGGAGCTGCTGGTCTCGCAGCCCGACACCGGCGAGCAGGCCCTCGAGATTGCCGACATGCTGGTCCGCTCGGGTGCGGTCGACGTGATCGTGGTCGACTCCGTTGCTGCCCTTACGCCCAAGGCCGAGATCGAGGGCGAGATGGGCGATTCCCATGTCGGCCTGCAGGCCCGTCTCATGTCCCAGGCGCTGCGCAAGCTCACCGCCAACATCAAGCGTTCCAACACGCTGGTCATCTTCATCAACCAGATCCGCATGAAGATCGGCGTCATGTTCGGCAATCCTGAAACCACCACCGGTGGCAACGCGCTCAAGTTCTATTCCTCCGTGCGTCTCGACATCCGCCGTATCGGCGCCATCAAGAAGGGCGACGAGGTGCTGGGCAACGAGACGCGCGTCAAGGTGGTCAAGAACAAGGTGGCGCCACCGTTCAAGCAGGTGGAATTCGAGATCCTCTACGGCGAGGGCATCTCGCGCGAGGGCGAACTGATCGACCTCGGCGTCAAGCAGGGCCTCATCGACAAGTCCGGCGCCTGGTACAGCTACAACGGCGAGCGCATCGGCCAGGGCAAGGACAATGTGCGCAATTATCTGAAGGAACACCCGGAAATGGCCGGAGAGATCGAGCAGAAACTGCGCGAGCAGCTGCTGCCGAAGCGCGGCGGTCAGGAAGAGGCGGCCGAGCTTGAAGGCGAGAACGCGCCAGCCTGACGAGGAAACCGACTGGTACGAGCTGGCGATTCGCCTGCTGGCGCGTCGCGAGCACAGCGCCCGCGAACTGGCCCACAAGCTCGCCGCGCGCGGCTGCGCGGCCTCCACCATCGACGAATTGCTTCAGGCCCTGCGCCAAGAGGGGCTGCAGAGCGACGCGCGGTTTGCCGAGAGTCATGCGCGCAGTCGGGTGGAACGGGGCTACGGCCCACTGAAGATCCGTGCCGAGCTGGCCGAACGGGGTGTTGACGAAGGGCTGATCGAGGAGGCCCTGGCGCCCTGGTCCGAAAGCTGGATGGAGCTGGCCCGCGGCCAGTGGCAAAAGCGCTTCGGCCAGCCGCCGGCCGATCGTGCGGCCTGGGCGAAACAGGCGCGATTTCTGCAGGGGCGCGGCTTCCCCAGCGGGCTGATATCAAGACTGATGAACGAGATCGAACGGGATACGGAATGACTGACAACCGGAACAGCACTGCTGCACTGAGGCAACGATTCCTCGACTACTTTGCCGGCAAGGGGCACGAGATCGTGCCCTCCAGTTCCCTGGTGCCCGCCAACGATCCGACCCTGCTGTTCACCAATGCCGGCATGGTCCAGTTCAAGGACGTGTTCCTCGGCCGCGAGCAGCGGCCCTACACCCGTGCGGCAAGCTGCCAGCGCTGCGTGCGTGCCGGCGGCAAGCACAACGATCTCGAAAATGTCGGCTACACCGCCCGCCATCACACCTTCTTCGAGATGCTGGGCAACTTCAGCTTCGGCGACTACTTCAAGCGCGAGGCCATCGAATACGCCTGGGAGTTCCTCACCTCCGAGCTGGGCCTGCCGCCCGAGCGGCTGTGGGTCACCGTCTATGAGGAAGACGACGAGGCCGCACGCATCTGGCTGGAAGAGATCGGGGTCGACCCGTCCCGCTTCTCCCGCATTGGCGACAAGCCCGGCGGCAAGCGCTACGAGAGCGACAACTTCTGGTCCATGGGTGATACCGGGCCCTGCGGCCCCTGTACCGAGATCTTCTATGACCACGGTCCCGAGATCCCCGGCGGCCCGCCGGGTACGCCCGAGGAAGACGGCGACCGCTACATCGAGATCTGGAACCTCGTCTTCATGCAGTACGACCGCGACCGCGAGGGCAACCTCAATCCCCTGCCGCGTCCCTCCGTGGATACCGGCATGGGGCTCGAGCGCCTGGCCGCGGTCATGCAGGGCGTGCACAGCAACTACGAGATCGACCTGTTCCGTCACCTGATTGCCGCCGCCGCGGAGCTGGCCGGCACGCAGGATCTCGACAATCCCTCGCTCAAGGTCATTGCCGACCACATCCGTTCCTGCAGCTTCCTCATTGCCGATGGCGTCATGCCGGCCAACGAGGGCCGGGGCTATGTGCTGCGCCGCATCATTCGCCGTGCCGCGCGGCATGGCCACAAGCTGGGCATCCGCCAGCCCTTCTTCCATCGCCTGGTTGCCCCGCTGGTGGAAGAGATGGGCGATGCCTATCCCGTCCTGGCCGAGCGCCAGGCCGAGGTCGAACGGGTGCTGCGCCAGGAAGAGGAGCGCTTTGCCGAAACCCTTGAAAAGGGGCTGCGCCTGCTCGAGGACGCCATTGCCGGCATGAGTGGCGACACCATCCCGGGCGAAACCGTGTTCCGCCTCTACGATACCTACGGCTTCCCGGTAGACCTCACGGCCGACATCGCCCGCGAGCGCGGCCTTAAAATCGACGAGGAAGGATTCGAGCGCGAAATGGCCGCCCAGCGCGAGCGTGCCCGTGCCGCCAGCAGCTTCGATGCCGACTATACCGAAGTCCAGCCCATCGATACCCCGACCGAATTCACCGGCTACGAGCGTACCGAGGACCAGGGTCGGGTGCTGGCCCTGTTCGTGGACGGCAAGGCCGTGGATGAAATCCGGGCAGGCCAGGAAGGGCGGGTCATCCTTGATCGCACCCCGTTCTATGCCGAGTCCGGCGGGCAGGTGGGCGACACCGGCGTGCTCGAGGCCGAAGGCGCCCGCTTCGAGGTGCTCGACACCCAGAAGCAGGGCCAGGCGCATGCCCATATCGGTCGCATGCAGGAGGGCACGCTCAAGCGGGGCGATGTGGTCAACGCCCGCATCGACAGTGCCCGCCGTCAGGCCATCCGCCTCAATCACTCGGCCACCCATCTGCTGCACGCCGCCCTGCGCCAGGTGCTGGGCGAGCATGTGCAGCAGAAGGGGTCGCTGGTCAACGAGGAGCGCCTGCGCTTCGACTTTGCCCATTTCGAGCCCATGACCCGCGAACAGATCGAGGAGGTCGAGCGCCTGGTCAATGAGCAGATCCGGCTCAACAGCGAGACGCAGGCCGCCATCATGTCCATGGACGAGGCCATGAAGACCGGTGCCATGGCCCTGTTCGGCGAGAAGTATGGCGACCAGGTGCGGGTGATGAAGATCGGCTTTTCCACCGAGCTGTGCGGTGGCACCCATGTGGCCCGCACCGGCGACATCGGCCTGTTCAAGATCGTCTCCGAGGGCGGGATCGCCTCCGGCGTGCGCCGTATCGAGGCCTTCACCGGCGAGGGTGCGCTGGCCTGGGTCGAGGCGGAAGACCGGCTGGTCGATACCCTGGCCGGGCTGGTCAAGGCACCCCGCACCGAGCTCAATGACAAGGTGGCCCAGCTGCTGGAGCGCAACCGCGACCTGGAGAAGGAGCTGGAACGGCTCAAGGCCAAGCTGGCCGCTGCCGCGGGCTCCGACCTGGCCAGCCAGGCCGTGGAGGTCGATGGTATCAAGGTGCTTGCTGCCCGCCTCGAGGGTGCCGATGTGAAGACCCTGCGCGAGACCCTCGATCAGCTTAGAAACAAGCTGGGCAAGGCTGCCATCGTGCTCGCCACCGAAAAGGACGGCAAGGCCGTGCTGGTGGCCGGTGTCACCAAGGCCGAGACCGACCGCATCAAGGCCGGCGAGCTGGTCAATTTCGTGGCCGGTCAGGTTGGCGGGAAGGGCGGGGGGCGCCCCGACATGGCCCAGGCCGGCGGCAGCGAGCCGGAAAAGCTCCCGGAGGCCCTGGCTGCCGTGCCGGACTGGGTGGCAGAAAAGCTGTCCGGCTGAGCCCGGGCCGCCCGGGGCGGGCCTACTGTACTTCCGGCCCTGTCATTTGTTTCAAAAATGTGAATAATAGCGCCCTTTTGCGGGCATATCGGGTAATTCATGGCGTTGATCGTCCAGAAATAC
Organism: Gammaproteobacteria bacterium; assembly: GCA_003696465.1. Lineage (GTDB taxonomy): Bacteria > Pseudomonadota > Gammaproteobacteria > J044 > J044 > J044. Next base: position 5,774 of record RFHG01000226.1, read on the forward strand.
GGCGGCACCTCCGTCGGCACCGTCGAGCGCATCGAGGCTGTGGCCGACAAGCTGATCCGCTTCCGCGAGCGCGGCGATGACCTCGTGGTGGTGGTCTCGGCCATGAGTGGCGAGACCAACCGCCTGCTGGAGCTCGCCCGCCAGGTCGACCCGAACGCCAGCGGGCGCGAGCTCGATGTCCTCCTCTCCACGGGCGAGCAGGTCACCATTGCCCTGCTGGCCATGGCCCTGGAAAAGCGTGGCTACCCGGCGCGCTCCTATACCGGCGCCCAGGTCCACATCCTCACCGACAGCGCCTACAACAAGGCCCGCATCCGCGATATCGACGACCAGCGCATCCGCCAGGACCTCGACGCCGGTCGCATCGTGGTCGTGGCCGG
>RFHG01000026.1 GCA_003696465.1 Gammaproteobacteria bacterium
ATAAAAGAAAAAGGGTGGCTCGACAACAACGAGGACTTCATACCTCATATTCAGAATCTCCGTTCCAGGTTCAACAACGACACTGTCAAGGAATCGCTGTGTTTCGTTTTCCGCCTTGGCATAAACAGACAAGCACGGGATGAGTGAATACGAAGAGTTTTTCAAAAATATGAAGCCCTTGTTGCAAAAGAAAGACAAACGGGGCTATACCATAGTCGAAGTAGGTATCTTCGACAGGATTGACAATAAAATGCACAGGGAGCTCATCTTTTCCAAAAGGTATAAAATCGAGCCGTACAAGAAAAGAGAAAAAGCATATTATGAGGAAGCCATAAAAGAAACGGCACAGGAGCTTGACCTGCCTTACGACAAAACGAAATTTGTCATTGACCACCACATGCTGGCGACGAAGTTCATTATACAGAATCATATCTATTCTATCATTTCCATAGACTTTGGTGGTTACTACAAGATGAAGAAGTCGCCAGTACTTGTAGGTATCTACACACTCATATGGCACATGCTGCATATTGCAGGTATAGAAAAACCAGATGAGCAGTTTTATCATATATTGAAAACGGCCTCTGCGCTTTGCTCTAACAGGATGTACAGAGGGTTTGTAAAGGTGTTTGGGAGATACAACAAAAACATAACCAACGATACTTCCTTTAGCAGCAACAGCACTACAGAGGGACAGAAATACGCCATACTTGCACATAGCTTGGAAAGAAGCTATTACAAGAAGTTCGTTCAGAAACTGGACAAGAAGTTTTTTAACTCAGAGTTTTTCGTCTATTACAAGGGTGATTGTATTCACGACTATCCCGAACATACACAGGAAAGCTTTAAGGAACAAATGGCGCTCAATAAGAAGAGAAGCGTATTCATTATTGACTGGTTCCTTGTATGCAGCAAGGCTTTCTATCTCATAAAACGTACCAGAAAAATGGATACTTATTATGAGATGTATTGCGGAGGTCTGACAAAAAAAGAGTACTTTGACCTTCTCGAACAGGAAAGAGAGCCAAACTTTATCGTTACCTTATCAGAGCAAAGGTATGAGCAATGGGACTACTACTTTAATTTACATCTGATAATAACGGATATCTTGCTGAAAGGAAACCATGTCAGATATCAAAAACCACTTGACTTGTATCACAGAGTTTACTACAATGGACAGACAACAGAAGATACGCTAAAACTCAAATTTGTACCTTATAATTTTTACAAAACAAAAAAATAATACAAACTATGCCCAAGAGAAAGGACATTCCCAAAAGCAAGCAATCGCTTCAGGACCTCATCCACACGCCTGCAGAACAGAAAGGCAAGTTCTACATGAACAAGAATATTGAATTCGAAGATGCAAAGGCGCGCATCGAAGCATTACTTGAAAAAAGCAAGCAGGAAATAGAAAAGAACCTCAAAGAGGACTTGCTCACTTCCATTGCTTACAACGAAGTAGTACATCATATCCCTGAAGAATATGTGTCTTTCGAACCCTATGACAGATATCTCATTCGCTTTTATCGCAGGGTGCCTATTATCAGGGTAGGTGGACTGTATATTCCTAACATGCAAAAAGA